>DATLYY010000029.1 GCA_035574275.1 Verrucomicrobiia bacterium | reverse complement strand
CCGCCGCTCCCGCAGGGGGGGTATTTTTATCGGAAAAACGGAGAGCCTGTAGTACAAATCTTCGCGGAAGGTCTTTTTCTCGATCGCCTCCTTCAAATCGACGTTGGAGGCGGCGATGACCCTCACATCCACGGAAATAAGCTTCGTTCCGCCCAGCCGCTCAAAGGTTTTTTCCTGCAAAACGCGCAAGAGTTTTGATTGCAGGGCCGGCGACATATCGCCGATTTCATCCAGAAAAATCGTTCCCCCCTCTGCGATTTCGAATTTCCCCATCTTGCGCGCCACGGCGCCGGTAAAGGCCCCCCGCTCGGAGCCGAAAAGCTCGTTTTCCAGAAGCTCGGAAGGAATGGCGGCGCAGTTGATCGCCACAAAGGGGCGGCTTTTGCGCGGGGAGAGATTATGAATGGCGCGGGCGAATAACTCCTTGCCGGTGCCCGACTCCCCCAAAAGCAGAACCGTGGTGTCCGACTGGGCCACTTTTTGAATCAGCCGGGAAACGTCCACCATCTTTTCCGAGCGGCCGATGATTTCCGAAAAGCCCAAACTTTGATCCAACTCCTCACGCAAAAGGGCGTTCTCGGCCACCAGCCGGCGGTTTTCCAAAGCTTTTTTGATGATGACCCCCAGCCGGTCCGTATCGAACGGCTTGGCGATGAAATCGACCGCCCCCAGCTTCATCGCCTCCACCGCGGTCTCGATGGTGCCGAAGGCGGTCATCACGATGACCGCCAAATCCGGGTCGGCCTCCTTCAACTGGGACAGAACGGCGATGCCGTCCATTTCCGGAAGCTTCAGATCGGTCAGGACAACGTCGAATTTTTTCTCGCGGGCGCGGCTGATTCCCGTGCGGCCGTCGGCGGCCGTGTCCACGTCGTACCCCTCGCCGGACAACGTCTCGGCGAGCATACCCCGCATGCTTTCTTTATCGTCGATAACCAGAATGGACGGCATATCCCCCTCGTTAAAAAACTTTTTTGCCCCGTTGTTTTTATCGGAAAATCGGCGAAAAGCTTGACTGAAACGGGGTTAAAATATCTGTGATTTTCAGGAATAAACAGGGCAAGTCCAAAAATGGATACGCCGGGGCGGTTCGCGGCTCGGCAGCGGGGTGTTGCAGCACCGCCCGAGAAACTTTATCGGCTTCCGGGCATAAATTTACGGTTTACAGGTGCGGCAGAAGGCGAAACCGGCGTCGGCGGCGTCGAAAAGATTGTCGAATTCCGCCCGGTTTTTCGCCTTGATTCCGCGGGCCTGCGGGCAGTCCGGCCGGTGCACCCGGTAGCTGTTTTTGTTTCCGACGTAATAGTCCAAATCGGAATGTGGAAGAGACCAGATCCCCGCCTTCTTTACGCGGGCCCCTTTGGCGGAAGCGACAAAGCGGGCCAGATACCGGTCATTCGGCTTGAAGTAATAGACCGAAACCAGTCCGCGCCGGAGCAGAAAATCGTTGACCAGAAGCGTATCCAGCCAGATATAGCCGAGGTAGCGGCCGTACCGGTCCTTCACCTTGCGGTCAAATTCCACCCGTATCGCTTTGCCGGAAACCAGGGAATCGTTGACCCGTTTGGCCTCGTCGTGAAACGGCTCCCCCTCCTCCGGCGAGTCGATGCAGAGGTAGCGGATTTTCTCCCCGCTTTCCAGAACGATGGTGTCGCCGTCCAGCACTTTTTTGACTTTACTTTTTTTTCCGGGAAGGCCGGAGGCAAGCAGTAAAGCGGAGCCGGCGACAAGGAGAAGGAAAAAAATCGGTTTTCTCATTATGTCCGTGTTCGCTTGGGACGGGACTAATTATTCTCACCGGAAAGAGGCGGCTCCGAGCCCGGCCCAAGCGCCCACTCTCCCTCGGCGATCCCCTTTTGCCGGCGCAGCTCTTCAATCTGGGCCAAAGGCCGCTCCAGCTGCGTGCGGCGGGTCGTCATCAAGGTATCGAACTCCTTCTGGGCATCCTCGATCCGTTTCCCCATCTTTTCAAACCCCTTTATAAACTCCTCCCACTGCTTGGCGAAGCGCCCCATCAAAGCGAGCATCCGGGAGGCCCCCTGCTCCAGTTGAAAATTATCGATTCCCTGCCGGATGACCGAAAGAATGGCGTACAGGGTGAGCGGCGAACAGGGGATCACCTTGCTGCGCAACGCCTCGTCGATGAAACTGGTCTGGTTTTCCAGAATGAAGCCGTACAACTGCTCGTTGGGGATGAAAACCAAAACGTAGTCAACCGTCTGCGCCTCCGGGTTGATGTAGTCCCGGGTGGTCACCTCCCGCACCCGGTCCCGCACGTCCTTCAAAAAGGCGCTTTTGTAATTTTCCTTTTCCGATTCGCTTCCCGCTTCGAGGTAACGCAGATAGTTGTCGAACGGAAATTTCACGTCCATGTTCAAGGTTTTGTCCCGCGGGAGAAGAAAGGTGAAATCCGGCCGGTTCCCCGCCAGCTCCCGCTGTTTTTTGTAGTTGATTCCCTCCATAAACCCGGCCAGCCGCAGCACGTCCTCCGCCATCCGCTCCCCCCACTGGCCGCGCGTTTTGGAATTGACCAAGGCCAGCTTCAACTGTTCGGCGGTCTCCTGCAGCCGGCGGTTGTTTTCCGCCGTGGCCTTCAACTGGGCGGCAATTTCGCCAAATTTGTTCTCCCGGTCTTTCTCGAACACCTGGATGCATTCCCGCACCCGCGCAAGCTCCCCTTTCATCGCCTCCAAGGTCTGGTCGATGAGCTGCTTCTTCCCCTCCAGCTCCTTCCCCCCCGTCTGGGTTTGAACGGCAAGGGTCTGTTGGGCCAATTGCATAAATTGGTCGGAGCTTCGCTTAAGCGCCTCCAGGGAAAGGTTGCCGAAGGCGGCTTGGAGATGATTGATAACGGCGTTCAAATCCGCCAGTTTTTCCGCTTGGGTTTGCGCCAACAGTTCCTGCGCGACCGCTTTGGCTTCCCGTCTCTTAATCCAGACGACCGCCAAAACCGCCGCGCCGCCGACCACGATGCCGATTATGAACGCCAATATGAAATCCATACCTCTTCCTTATTTAACCCCGAAATCGTGAGGATACCATCACTTTCTTACCTTATATATGGCCGCCAGCCCGCCCCAGAGGTTCTCGTAGCGCGATTCGGAAAAACTCTCGCGCAAAAACAACGCCGACACTTCGCTCTGCCGCGGAAAAACCTTGAGCGACTCCGGCAAATAGCGGTACGCCTGGCGGTGGCGGGTGAAAAGGCCCGCCATTTTCGGCATCAGTTGATAAAAATAAGTGTAAAAGAGTTTCCCCCAAACACCGTTGGAAGGATGGGCTATTTCAAGAAAAGAACCCGCCCCGCCCGTTTTCAAAACCCTCCTTGCTTCGGCGGCGAAAACGGAAAGGTTTTCAAGATTGCGCAGCGAAAAACCCAATGTGGCGCCGTCAAAAACGCCCGCCTTGAAGGGGAGTTTTTCGGCGTCGGCGCAAACCAAAAACGCCCGCCCTTGGAAGCGCTCCAATTTTTTTTTCGCCAATTTCAGCATCGGCAAGGCAAAATCCGAAAGCACCGCCATTCCCTCAAATTCGGGGTTGGTTAACAACGCCAGCGCCATATCCCCCGTTCCGGCGCACAAATCCACAACCGTTTTGCAGTCAAAAAGCGGCCCCACAGCCCTTCTGCGCCAGCGCCGGTCGGAGTTGAAGGAAATGATCCGGTTCAGCCGGTCGTAATCGGGAGCCAAATCCGAAAACATCTGCCGGACAAGGGCTTTTTTGCCGTTAGTGTTTGCGGCGCCCATTAATTGGGGGGCTCCTTACCGGCCGTGTCCTGCCGGGCCGGCTCAAAAGGCCGCAGCTGATAGGCGGCCAGCTTCCAACCGCTTTTCACGCGGAGCAGGCTCAAACTCAAAGTCGTCAAGCTGTCGGAAATGCCGGAACGCACCAGCCGCCCGGTGACTGTGGCCTGCTTCTCCCCAATATCCAACTGCCGTCCAACCAGATTTACGCGCGTAATTCCTTCCGCGCTGTAAATTTCAGCTAAAAATTGCCGCGGGTCGATGGGGGGGACGTTTTTGGCCGTCGTCAAAAGAGAGTCCAATACTTCTGGATTCTTGGCATCGACGGCCCGTTCCCAGTCGGCCATAAAGGCCCGAAGTTGCTGGGCCGGGTCCGGCTTTTTCTTTCCGCAGGCGGCCAAAACAAAAAACGTCAGAATAATCGCAAGCCGGATAACTTTCACGCCGGTAAAATAGTTTTTAGCCGCGTTTTCTCCAAGCGAATTGTCGCTTTTTAGGGAGCGGAACGGGAAGGGGGAAAAACCTACCGCACGATGCGGGGGGTAATCATGATCAAAAGGTCGGTCTGGTTTTTCTGCCTGGAGTTCGAGCGAAAAAGGTTCCCCAAAAGCGGGATATCTCCCAGGAGCCACACCTTGCGCACGGTCTTGATCTCATTGTCCTTGATCAGGCCGCCGATGACCATTGTTTCCCCGTCCTTCATCCGAATCTGCGTTTCCACGGACCGTTTGGAAGTTATCGGGCGCTGGTTGTCGGGCGGCCCCGTAAAGCTGATGATGTCCTCCACCGTCGGGGTCACCCGCAACGTGACGGTGGAGTCGTCGTTGATGCGCGGCGTGACGTCCAGAATGATGCCGAACTCCTTGTCCTGAAAGGAGACGATATCCTGCACGGCGGCCCCTTCGCTGAAGCGGTTCAAAGTCTGCAAGGGAATGGTCGTTGCGACGGTGATCTTGGCCGCCTGGTTGTCCAGCGTGGTCACCTTGGGGCTGCTCAAAAGCTTGCTGTTGGTCTGGGTGGTCAAATAGTTTAAAAACCAGTCCACCTGCTCCACGGACAGCCGGCCGTACCGGGGACGCCCTTTGACCGGGAAAACCATAGCCTTGCTCGCTTCGTCCGTGGTGCTGGTGCTGCTCGTGCTGGCCGGTTCGGCGTCCGCGAAGGAAGCGCCAATCCCATCCGGCCATTCCAATCCCAAATCGGAATTTTTGTCCAGGGAGGTTTCCACCATCTTGACCTCGATGGAAACCTGCTTTGCCGGTTTGTCCAAAGTCGCCACGATTTTTTCGATGCGGGGGATGTTGTACCCGAAATCGGTCACCACCAGAATGGTCGCCGGGGCCTGCTTGGCCGGTTCTATGCGGCGGATTTCGCGGGTGAAAATGTCGGTTTTACCCTTGGGGGACAAAACGTTTTTCAAACTCGCCGCCACGTAGTCGGCGGAGACATAGGAAAGTTCAAACACCCGCGTTTCCAGCTGCTGGGGGTAATCCTTGTCCTGCGCCAAAACCACAAGAACGTTCCCCTGCCGACTATAGGTGTAGCCGTTGGCCAGAAGGATGGAGGAAAGCGCCTCATCCAAACTGACCTGCCGCAGCCGCAGGGAAACCGAGCCCCGCACTTCCTGACCGGAGACGATGTTTAAATTGTTCTGCGCCGCGAGGAGTTTCAATACGGACCCGATGGGGGCAGCCTCCATCTCCAGCGTGATTTTAGAGTCCTCGGTAACGACGGTCAGCGGCTTTTCCTGCGCCGCCGCCGCCATGGCGAGCAATCCAAAAATGACAAGCAAACCCAGCGTTTTCATTTCAATCCCCCTTGAGCGGATAATTCCAGAGCGTTCCATCCTTGTTCAAAACCACGCGCCCCTCCGTTATGGCGTGCACCCGAAACCCTTCGATCCAGTCGCCGGCCTGGACCACCCGGCCGTTGATGACTGCAAAAGCCGAGCTTCCCTTTAGCGAAATGGCCGAAACCGAAAATGCCTGCCGGAAGGGGCCTGTAGAAACCGCCGCCTTCTCGGCCCCGCGGTAAAACGGATTGCGGCCGAAACCCAAAGCGAGCCGCGTTTTCTTCGCCGGCGTCAAGCGCTCGTAGGCGAACGAATCGGGCACCGCCGTCATCGGCGCCGCCGCAGGGACGGATGCCAGGGCCGGATCCAGGTCGGCAACGGTTCTCTTTTTGCCAATCGACATAATCGATTTCAAATTCAACAGCCCAAGGAGGATGGAAAAAACCAAAATCCAATAGAGCGTGCGCTTTCGTTTGGCCTCCTCCATCAAACGTCCGCCTCCGGGTTGACAATCAAATAGGCGTAAAAAACCAAAGTCGCCTCCACCCGGCCGCTGCCGGTTCCCCGCACCGCCTCGGTGAGGAAATAGCCGCGAAAAGCGGGCAGCGCCTCAATTTTCTGCGAGACGGCGGCTATGGCCGCGTAACCCCCCTCCACTTTCAGGGAAAAGGAGACGGGCCGGATGAGGTTGGGCCGGGTGGAATCCATATCCCGCACGGCGGATAAAAGCTCAAAAAAAGTGGGACGGGCATCCAGAACTTTTAGCCCTTCTTGTTGGGAGAGCGCCATCAAATCGGCCAGAAAATTCTGGGCCGCGGAGGGGGTGTACAGGCTGTTCACCAACCGGCCGGCCGAGCCCTCCAGCTCGGTCTGGCGCACCTGCCAGAGCGGAATCTGCGGCGCCAGACGCTGGTAGCGGGCCAGTCTTGATTCCAGTTCCTGCTGTTTGGCGGAAACAAAAACCTGCTTTTTCCGGACCGGGAGATACCCGAACACCAGCCAACCCGCCAACAGGAAAAATAAAAGCAAAACGCGGTACCCCGGATGATCGAACCTCATCGCAACCCCACCTCAAAGGCAAAACCGACCGTTTTCCGGTTGCCGAATTTCTCTTCCGATTTGGAAACCACCCGGACCGGCCCGAAGAACGGCGAATGCTCCAGCCGGCGGATGAACTCCACCACGATGGCATCCGTTTCCTCATAGGCGGCGGTCGCCGAACCGGCCAGTTCCAGTTTGTCGAACACTCCGTGCTTCTGACGGGCGGACAACGAATCAAACATCACGGGCAGAAGCGTGACGCGGGCTAGCTCCATCTCCGGGGGGGTCAGGTTGGAAAGTTCCTTCATATGCCAGGGAAAAACGGCCGGGAACCGGACAAATTGGGAAAGAAAAGCCTGGGTGGACAAAATCTTTTTCTCCAGCTCGGCGGCCCGGGAAAAACCTGGTACCGCCTCCAAGCGGACCAACTCCTGTTCCAGGCGGGCCACTGCCGTTTCGGCGGAATTCAGTTTGAAAAAATGAAAGAGCTGAAAAAGGGCGGCTGCGGCCAAAACCGGCAACGCGAGGCGGAAAACCAGCCGGTTTTGATGCTGGAGTTGAAATCTCTTTTGAAGCGCTTCCGGCAGGAGGTAAAGACCGCGGTCCCGGGCCAGGGCGGTTCCCAGCGCCTTGGCGAAAAAGGGATACAGTTCGGCAAATTCGCCGGCGTTCTCCACGGCATAGGAAAGCTCCCGGGTTCGGGACAGCACTGAAGCTTTGACGCCCAAAACGTTCTCGAAATGGGCCGGAATGGTGACGTCGCCGGACGGCAACCCGGCGAGAAACAACCGTACGACCCTCCGTCCGGAAACCTGGGCCTGGTAGAAATCGAGCGAGGAAAGCACCTCCGCCGTCAGGGGTTCCAAAAACTGGGCCAGCCCCCCGGCCTCCAAGTCGGCCGGTTTTAAGCCGACGGAGGAAAACTCCCGGAAAAATTCCATTCCGTTTTTGCCGTACAGGGTAAAGTAAGAGCTTTTGGGAGAAATCTCCAAAACCCCGACCGCCTCGCTTTCCTCCCGCAGGGGGGCGGGCAGAACCTCGGCATAACCGAACCCTCCCAGCGTGACGCCGGAAAGCGGCACGCCGGCCTGCAGAAACAGCGCAACCTGACGGTCCAAAAGGGAGCGCAAAACCGCCAGAAAAACCACCTCCGTTTTTTTCTCGGCCCCTTTCTGCACCGTCCGGTAGCTCCAATAGGCGTTTTCAAGCGGAAACGGGGTCTGCTTGCGGGCTTCCCACAAAACGGCCTGTTCCTCTTCCGATTTTTTTTTCAAAACGGGAATGGTAAAACGACGGAAAAGCACCCCGGCCCCCTGGATGGAAAGATAAAAACGGGCCCGGGGATGGCGGCCGGGTGGAACGAGCTCCTGCAGGTATTCGATTAACGCCCGTTCCTTGTCCGATTCATCAAAATCCGGGGTGGGGGCCAGATCGTGGATACCGAAGCCCGCCAGCTCCCACCGCCAGCCGAAACGGACGCCCGCCTTCGGCCTTTTGACCAGCCGCACCCAGCGGAGTTGGTCGGAAACCAAATCGAAGCCGAAAAACCCCTCCGGCTCGTAGCGCCACCAGGATTTCCAGCGCCAGACCTGCCGTCCCAGGCCGGCAACCAAGCCGGAAAGCAGGTCTTCCGGGGAGGACTCCCCGGACCGGGAAGACAAAAGCCCCGCTGGGATTTCCTTTTTTGTTTCCCTTTTGACCCCCAAAAATTTCAAATCTCCCCCCAAAAAAGAATCACACCGAGAAAGTCACAGTCGAGCCGTCGGAAAATTCGACGGTAAAAGTGGTGCCGTTCATATCCGCATCCGGGCAGCCGCCGCTGATACAGGTCTCAAAATTATCAACGCGGATGGTGATGGTTGCGCCGACCCCCAGCGTTTGCGACGAACTGAAGTTGACGGTCTGGCCGGAGGCAAAACGGGGATTGGTCTGGTTGCCCACCGTATTGCCGCCCCACCGTACCCGTTCATAGTAGGCGGTGGGGGAGGAACTGTAAGTCAGGCGGATACTCGTGATGGTAACGCTGGAAGAACCGACGTTTCTAATGTCAAAATTAAGATCGCTTCCACCGGCTGTAAGATTAGCCGTTCCCGAAACATAGGCCAGTGAACCACCTGCACCTCCACTGCCCCACAGATTCCCGCGGAATTTAAAATCCACCAAAGTGGTGGACTTGGGCAAAACCACCGCATTGCGCACCAAGGTGTCGTTGGTTGGTGTGTAGATGGCCGTGACCATGCGAATTCCTTGCGGCACAACCCCGTTGAAACTGTAGTTGCCCGATGCGTTCGGGTTGGTGGTTGCGGTGGTCGTTCCGCCGGAACCGTTCGGGTAGGTAAGGCGGATGGAAACGCTGGAAGCGGAGCTTCCGGGCGCGTTCCCTTGTCCATCGGTGACTATCCCCTGTACGGTGTTGGAAGTCAGATCCGCCGCAGCGTTGGCATACTGCTTGGTGATGGGATTGCCGCCCGAGCCACTGGAAGTAATGGTGACCCCGCCGGTGTAGGTGTACAGATTTCCCCATCCATCGGTCTTGAAATCGTTGGGGTTTTGATTGAAGTCGTTCCGGATGTAGGGCCCCCGCCAGGTGGCGTACCCCCCCGGATTTGTGACCAAAGCGTCCAGATTGGGCGGCAGGGAGCCGACGTCGCCGACGTAGCCGAAATCGGAACGCACACCGTTGGCGAACAAATCGGGGTTCCCCGCAATCGCCCAGGAAAGCCGTTCCATCTCCTGCGTGGTGGCGTCCCAGCGGCTGTTGTCCAGGGCCACGTCCATCGACCGGAAGGCGACTGCCGCCAAAATCCCGATGACGATGATCACCAGAAGGACTTCAATCAGGGTAAAACCCTTTTCTGAAACTGTCTTCAATCCATCTCCTTAAAAATTAATGACAATGTTCGTCCCAGAACCGGTGGAGGTTATCGTCCGGGCCGTGGAGTCGTACACGTAGTTGACCCCCCAGGCGTCCCGCAGATATTCTCCTCCCGTAGAATCAATGTAGGGGCCGTGCCAGCCCAGCCGGGTGTATGGATTCCAGATGGCCACACCCCCCGGTCTCGTCACCAGGCCGGTCAAATTGGGCGGAAAACTCCCCACGTCCCCCCGGTATCCCCGGTCGGAAATGCGCCCTCCGGAGGTTGCGGCCGAATTTCCCATGATGGCCGCTTTCAGCCGCATCATTTCCTCTTTCGTAGCGTTGGTTTTCGAGCCGGTGATAAGGTCGCCGATTTTCGGAATGGCGACCGCCGCCACCACCCCCAAAACGACGATGATTATGACCAACTCCACCAGCGTAAATCCGGACTCTGATTTCATGGCACCACCCAACCATCCCGCCGACCTATGGCGGGATGAAACCGGAAGTTTTACCAACCGCTACAGGTTGTTTTCGCCGGCGACGTTGGTGTTCGGCCAGATCTCGCCCGTTGCGGCGTTATACGCCCAGCCGCCGCGCGTCCCCACGATGACACCCTTGGTGACGCCGGTGACGATGGAGTCCGGCGCGCTGGTCGGAAGCTGGTACGGGTTGGCCGGAATCGCCTGCTCCATCACCACGCCCGGGGTGGAAATTTCAGCCAGCGTCGGCCAGGTGGCCGTACCGGTGGTCACCGCCCGGTTGGCGTAGAAAATGGATACGCCGGAGCGCAGCCCGCCCAAAGCCCCCTTGCAGGCGGACAGCTTCGCCTGGGCGGAAATGTCCATGTAGCGCGGTATCGCCACCGCCGCCAGGATGCCCAAAACGACGATGATGATGACCAGCTCAATCAGGGTGAAACCCGATTGGTTTTTGGTTTTTAGAAACATACTCCCCTCCCTTTGGTTTTTGTTTATCGTTTAAACACGTTCAACAAATTCCACATCGGCAAAAAAACGGAAAGGGCGAAAAACAGCACCGTCGCCCCCAGAACCGCGGTCAAAGCCGGCTCCACCAGTTTGGAAAGCCGTCGGGTGGCGTAGGCCACCTCCTGGTCGTAATGGAAAGCCATCTCGGAAAGCATCCGGTCCAAAGAGCCCGATTCGCTGCCGACCGAAAACATCTGCACGGCCAGAGGCGGGAAAACCGGCGAGCGCTCCATTATTTCCTTCGGCTCCTTCCCTTCCACCATCCCCGCTTCCACGCGTTCGATTTCGCCGGCGATGATGCGGTTGCCGATGGCTCCCCGCACCACCTGCAGGGACTGGATGATGGGGAGCCCGCTTTTGATCAAAACCGAAAGCATGTGCGAAAAGCGGCTCATCGCCACTTTTAGAAAAAGCGGCCCCAGAATCGGCAGTTTGAGTTTTCGTTCGTCCGCCCATACCTCCCCCCTGTCCGTGGCCAGCCAGCGCTTGAAAAAGTACCCCGCAAAGAACAAAGGCGGAATGAGGTAATACCAATAGCCGCGGATAAATACGGAGAGCCCCATCAAAATCCGGGTGGGCAGGGGGAGTTCCGTATTGAAACGGGAAAAAAGAAAGGCGAACTTGGGAAACACAAAAGCCACCAGAATGACAAACGCCCCCGCCAAGGCGATGACCACAAGGGTCGGGTAGCGCAACGCATCCTTCAAATCCTCCTTGGTTTTCATCTCCCGCTCCAAAAACTCCGCGAGCCGGTCCAATACCTGGTCGAAATGCCCGGTCGCCTCCCCCGTTTTTATCGAGGAGACGAACAGCTTGCCGAAGATCTTTTCCTGGCGCAAAAACGCCTCCGCGAGGGTGACCCCCGATTCCAAATCGGATCGGGCCTGCTCGATGGCCGAACGCAGTTGGGGGTGATCCGCCTGGGCGGACAGCACCGCCAGGGCGCGTAAAATGGGTATGCCGGCGCGGTACAGAGTGGAAAGCTGGCGGGTGAAAACTATCAGCTCGGAAAGGGGCACCCGGCGGCTTCCCCAGCGAAAGGCATGCAAAATGCCTTCTTCCTTGCGTTCCACCGAAAGGGGGATGTACCCCATACGGTCCAGCCGCAGCGAAACATCCGAGGCGGTTTCGGCCTGCATCGTGCCGGACAAGGAGATACCCATCCGGTCCACGGCACGGTAATTAAATTCCGGTAACATATAGCAATCGTCTCATATCCAGTTAAGCAAGCCCCCTACCAAACCCTCGTTTTTTGAGCCCTCTTCAAGCTTCGGCCCTACTTGGAGTTAACCCCTCCGCAGAAACCCGGTTCAAGCGGAAACCAACTCCCCTTTTGGTATATCGGCAAAATCCCCGGCCGAGGTGACCCGCAAAACCTCCTCCACGGTGGTCAGCCCCGCCAAAACCTTTTCCGCCCCGTCCTGCCGCAAAAGCTTCATTCCCTGCTTGCGGGCCTCCGCCAAAATGACGGCCGTGGAAGCCCGGGCGGCAATCAACTCCCGGATGGAATCGGTCACCACCAGCATTTCGAAGAGCCCCAGCCGTCCGGAAAAACCGCTCTGCTTGCATTCCCGGCAGCCCGCTCCCCGGTAAAAAACCGCCTTCGGGTCGTCGATCCAGAGTTCCTTGCGGAGCGCCTCCGGCACCGTCACTTTCTCCTTGCAGGCCGGACAAATCTGCCGCACCAGCCGCTGGGCCGCCACCGTTACCAGCGAGGCGGCCAAGAGGTACGCCTCCACCCCCATGTCCAAAAGACGGGCCACGGTGGACGGGGCGTCGTTGGCGTGCAGGGTGGAAAGCACCAGATGCCCGGTCAAGGCGGAGCGGACGGCGATCTCCGCCGTCTCCCGGTCGCGGATTTCGCCCACCATGATGATGTCCGGATCCTGCCGCAGAATCGAGCGCAACGCGTTGGCAAAAAATAACCCCGCTTTCTCGTTGGTTTGCACCTGGGAGATGAAGGGGATGTGATACTCCACCGGGTCTTCGACGGTGATGATGTTTTTTTCCACCGAGTTCAGTTCGCGCAGAATGCCGTAAAGGGTCGAAGTCTTGCCGCTGCCGGTCGGGCCGGTGACCAGAATGAACCCCTCCGGCTTTTTCATCGCCGCTCGCAGTCGCTCTAGTTGGGAAGAAGACATGCCGGCTTTTTCTAAATGGATGGCCAAACTGGATTTGTCCAAAATTCGAAGAACGACTTTTTCCCCGAAAATGGTGGGCAGCGTGGAGACGCGGAAATCAACCTCATGCTTTTCGACCCGGTGGGTGAAGCGCCCGTCCTGCGGCAGCCGCTTTTCGGAAACGTCCATGTTCGCCATGATTTTGATGCGCGAAACGATGGCGGGCGCCAGATCCTTGGGGGGATTGGCCGCCTCCCGCATAAGCCCGTGAATCCGGAAGCGCACCCGAAGCTGGGTCTCTTCCGGCTCGATGTGTATGTCGGAGGCGGAATCCCGGATCCCTTGCGTCAAAAGCAGGTTGACCAGCCGGATGATGGGGGCGTCGTCGGCCGCTTCATCCGTGGCCTCCCCCGCTTTTTTGGATGCTTCTGCAAATTCCTTGCTGAAATCCTCGCCGGAAAAACCCATCTCCCGGACCACTTCCGCCACCGAATCCTGCACAGTGTAATAGTCCGAAATCGCTTTTTGGATTTGGGACGGTGCAGCGATGACCCGGTTGATTTCCAGCCCCGTATGATACTTTAACTCTTCAATTGCAATCAAATCCAGCGGGTCAACCATCGCCACAGTGAGCGCGCCCCCCAGCTGCAAAATGGGAATCAGCCGGTGTTTTCGGGCCAGTTCCACCGGCACCCGGCGGATTACCTCCGGGGCGATGACCAGGTTGTCCACGTTGACCTTGGGAATGGAAAGTTTTTCGGAAATGACCGAAAGAAAATCCTCCTCGGTGATTACCCCTTGGCGGATCAAAATATCGCCGACCCGCTCGCCGGTCTTCTTTTGTATTTTAAGCGCCTCTTCCAGCTGCTTCTGGGTGACTAACTTTTTCTCCAGAAACAGTTCGCCAATGCGCTTCTTGCTCTCCATCTGGATGTACCTATCCCCCTAATCTCTTATCGGCAAAAAGGATAAGTTTAGTAGTCCGGCAGACCCAATAATTGAAACAACACGGGAAATGATGGAGCGATGAAGTTATCGAAGAGGGGTACGTTTAAAAAAAGAGCTCAAAGCCCGGCTCTGGCCGAACCCATCCGGACTCCGTAATGCCTATCATAATACTGCTGGTATTCGCCGGACTTGACCTTCTGCCACCAGGAACGGTTGTTGGCATACCAGTCGATGGTGGAATCGAGCGCTTGTTCGAGGGGCTGCTCAACCTTCCAGCCCAGTTCCCGCTGCAATTTGGAGGCATCCAAGGCATACCGCCGGTCGTGGCCGGGGCGGTCGGCGATGTGGGTGATTAGCGACTCCGGCTTTTTCAGCCGCGCCAAAATCCGGCGGGTGATGTCCAGGTTGGTCAGTTCGTTGCTGCCGCCGACGTTATAAATCTCCCCCGGTTTTCCCTCGAAAAGCATCTTCTCGATGGCCCGGCAGTGGTCGCCGACAAAAAGCCAGTCCCGCACGTACAGCCCGTCGCCGTAAACCGGCAGGGGTTTGTTTTCCATCGCATTGGTAACAAACAGGGGAATCAGTTTTTCCGGAAATTGATATGGACCGAAATTGTTCGTGCACCGGTCAACGACGACCGGCAGCCCGAAGGACTTGAAATAGGCCAAGGCCAGCAGGTCGGAAGAGGCCTTGGAGGCGGAATAGGGGGAAGTCGGGTTCAGGTGCGAAGTTTCGGAAAATTTTCCGGAGGCGGTGCTGCCGTACACCTCATCCGTGGAGATGTGCACGAACCGCTCCACCTTGTGCCGCAGGGCCAAATCGAGCAAATTCCCCGTGCCGAAAACGTTCGTCTCGACGAAAACCAGCGGCGAATACAAACTCCGGTCCACGTGCGATTCGGCGGCGAAGTGGACAATTCCCCAGATTTTTTCCGAAAATACCGGCTCCAGTTCGGCGCGTATCGCCACATCGCCGCGGATGAAATGGTAATGCGGGCTGGCTTCTACATCCGACAAATTTTCCAGGTTGCCCGCATAGGTCAGCTTGTCGAAATTGATGATTTCAACATCTGGCCGGGAGGAAAGCAGATGGCGGACGAAATTGGAACCGATGAATCCGGCTCCGCCGGTGACCAAAACCTTCATCCGTCTTTCCGGCCCCAGTCGTACGGAATGTCGTTTTTATGCGGGTCCACCCGGTACTCGTCCGGGTTTTTGTAGTGGTACACCTCGGTGGGGCAGTTGATGATGATGGTCTCCTCGGTGGAAATCCCCTTGAATCCATGGTAAACCAAGGCCGGGATTTGCAAAAGCTTGGGGTTGTGTTCCCCCAGAAAAAACTCATTGATCTCCCCCTTGGTGGCCGAACCTTCGCGGGAGTCGTAGAGCACGATTTTGGCCATTCCGCGCACCACGGCAAAGTTGTCGATTTGCTTGTGGTGATAATGCCACCCCTTCACCACCCCCGGATAGACGCAGGTCATATAAAGCTGGCCGAACTTGATGAAAAGCTCGTCGTCCGAGCGCAAAATCTCCATCAAGCGCCCCCGCTCGTCGGGGATTACCTTAAGTTCTTTTAAACGGACGCCGGCGATCATCGGTTTGACCCCAAAAGCGGGGAAAAAGAAATATCCAAACCGCTGGAGGAAAAGTCAAGTTTGAGGGAGTAAGAGGCGACTACCGTCCCTCGGGGGGCTGGATGCCGTATTCTTTGAGCTTGAGCCGCAACGTTGACTCCGGAATTTTGAGCAATTCAGCCGCCCGTTTTTTCACCCCGCCAGCTTCCACGAGGGCCCGTTGGATGTGTTTCTTTTCCGCTTCGGCGATGAAGGCATAAAGGGAGAACGTGGCCGGATGGCAGGCGTTGAATTTTTCATCCGGGCCGAAGAACTTGGCGGATAGCAGTTCGGGGGCGACTAACCCCCCCTCGTCGGCCAGAACCGCCAGCTTGCGCACTTCGTTTTCCAGTTCCCGGACGTTTCCGGGCCATTCGTAGGCGCACAAAAGCTCGAAGGCGGCGGGATTGAAACGCAGTTTTTTTCCGCTGGCGTACTTTTCGGCAAAATGCTCCAGAAGCAGCGGAACATCCTCCTTCCGCTCCCGCAGGGACGGCAATTTAAGCGTAAAGGCGGAAAGCCGGTAGAACAAATCCTGCCGGAAATGGCCGGTTTCTGTCAGGGGCTTCAAATCCTTGTTTCCGGCCGAAATCAAGCGGACGTTTACCTTGCGCGGGCGGGTTTCTCCCAACCGCACCACTTCCTTTTCTTCTAACACGCGCAAAAGCTTGGCCTGCACGGAAAGCGGGATTTCGCTCACCTCGTCCAGAAAAAAGGTGCCGCCGTCCGCCTCCTCGAAAAGTCCCGGTTTATCCCGGTCGGCGCCGGTGAAGGCTCCGCGGCGATGGCCGAATAGCTCCGACTCCAAAAGCGTTTCCGGCAGGGCGGCGCAGTTTACCGAAACAAAGCGGTACTCCTTCCGGTTGGATTGGAAATGAATGGTCTTGGCCAAAAGGTCCTTCCCCACGCCGGTTTCACCCAAAAGCAGAATGGAAAGGTCGGAATCCTTGACCCGCGCGGCCGCTTCAATGGCTGAAAAAAGGAGCGGCGACCGGGTAATGATGTTGGGAAAGGCACACTTTTCCTCCAGCGTGGCCAAAAGCCGCTCATTTTCCCGGACTAAATTCTTTTTGGTCAAATGGGAGAGTTCCAAGGCAAAATGGGCGGCCGCGGCCGCGGCAAGATTTAATTCCTCCTGGGAAAACGGTCGGCCCTGTTTGGAAAGGTGCAGAACGCCGGCTTTTTCTCCTTCCACCATAAGGGGCAGGCTCAAAGCGGAAAAAAGCGCCCCGTTGGAAAGTACCGACAGCCGGGGCTCGTCGGTCTCGTTCCCATTGGAGCTGAAAAGCGAGGGGGGTAATTCACCCACGGCGGCCTCCGGTTCCTTCCGGCCATCGGCAAAGCTGTACAAAGTCGCCGCTTGGGCTTTCAACTCCCGGACCAAAAGCGAAAGCTTCGCTTCCAGGGTCTCCTCGCGGCTTAAATTCAAGAACAAAGCGTAACGATTTTCCGCCGAATAGGCGAAGGAAACCTTGCTTTCCGCCAATCGCGCCGCCAGTGACACCTGTTGTCTGCGACTCTCATCCGAAAGCTGCAGCACCGGCTCCAACCGCTCCAGAATCTCCAGAACTTTTTCGAGGAGTAATATCCGCTTCTTTGCCAAAAGCCTCTCGGCCGTCCGGAAAAGTGGCTCGGTGAACACCGGCGCCAGCTTCAGCCGGGTCAACGCGGCGACCGTTTCTTCAAGATGCTGTTGTGCTTGGTCCGCTTCGGCCGCGGGCAAAAGCCAGACGGCCGAAAGCTTCAGACGTACTTCTTCAACGGGGAGCGCCAAAGAAGGCAAAAACGAAAGCGCCTCATCCAAAGCGGCCTTTGCCTTTTCCGGCCGGTCGGTCTCCATCCAAGCT
Organism: Verrucomicrobiia bacterium; assembly: GCA_035574275.1. Lineage (NCBI taxonomy): Bacteria > Pseudomonadati > Verrucomicrobiota > Verrucomicrobiia > Verrucomicrobiia bacterium. Next base: position 20,174 of record DATLYY010000029.1, on the reverse strand, counting down.
TCCGCCAAAACCCGCAGGCAGGCTACAATCTCCTCTTTTTCAGAAAGCACCTGCGCCAGTTTCAGGGCCTCTTCGGCACGGCGGGCAGCTTCTTGTGGTCGTTCCTGCGCCAGGAGCAATTCCGCCCAGCGCCGCTGAACCTGGGTTACAAGACCGGAATGGGGGGCCAGACGCTCTCCAAGGGTCAATGCCTCACGGTATTCGCTTTCCGCCTTGCCCCACTCCTTTCGCCAGAAAAACGCCTCCCCCCGGTATTCATGATAAATCACTTCCTCCCGATGTAAATTTTCCTCCCGGATAATTTCCCGGGCTGAAGAAAATTCCTTTTCCATCTCGGCCGACCGTCCCTGATGCCCGTACAGATAAGCCAAGGAAAGATGGTTTCGGGCTTGGCTCGCCCGGGCCTTGATTCCCCCGTTTACCAGCAGAGCCAACCGCAACGACTTTTCCGCCTCTTCCCAGCGGCCGGCCAAAAACTGCACCCGTCCCAAATTTCCCCACACCCTTCCCTCCCCGGGACTGTCGGCGGCCGCGCGGGCGGCCTCCAGACTCTCCAATAAATGTTCTTCCGCCGTTTTTAAATCGGAGCGGATAAAGGCCAGCCGCGCCAGCTCGCTGTAGGTTTGGGCAATCCCTTTTTGATCGCTGGCACGGCGGTAATTGGCCAAAGCGTCGGCAAGCGATTTCTCCGCTTCCCGCAGTTCCCCGGTGAGTGCAAAAAGCAGTCCCAATAGATAAAGGGACTCGGCCGCGCCGGTATGGTTGGAAGTCAACCGGTAACCGCTGTAGGCCTGCCGGGCTTTGGCAATGGCCTCGGTGTAGGCGTTCTCCCGGTGGAAAATCCAAGCCCACAAAAGCGCCGCTTCCGCTTCCTCTTCGGCGGCCCGGAAAGGGGGCGCATGCCGCTCGTGGGCCAGCATAATCGACCGGGCCTCGGCCGGCTTCCCCGCCTCCAAAAACCGCCGGGCCTCAACGAAGACCTGCCAGCTTTCTTGTATGTCGGCCAGCTTCATTGCTTCGCTCATTCGGTGAAGATGTATGAATTCTTGGCGCGCATTTTATTACTTCCGGAAGCGGATTCACTACCAAAGTCAATGCGAATTATGGTCGGCTGGGTCTGCTCCCTTGTATACCAAACCGCCAACAGGACATAATCGGTGGTAACGACCAAAACCTCCACTTTATACGCATATTTCAAAAAATCCCACGGATGTTCATCGCAAGGATTAATGGGGGAATAAGCGGTGGTTGCCTGGGCCAAAACGGGGCCGATCAATAAACAAACCAAAAGCAAAAGACTTACGAGTTTTAAAAACCACCGCATCATTTTCATATCTCCTCCCTCTGCATCCACAGAGTTTATGGGCAGACACCAGCGGCAACCCGGCGGCGACTTCCATGGGGGTGCCGGGCTTGCATAGATGATACGCAGCTTTTGCGGGATTTGTCAAGAATTTTTGCGCGCCGCCGGCAACTTTTTATCTATTTTTTTTGTTTGTGAAAAGTTTCTCATTAAAACGGCGATTCCCCGTCCTTTCGCGGCAACTTAACCGGAAGCGGCACGTAAAGATAGATGACTTTGTGCCGGGTTTGTTTATATTCCGCCCGAGGATAACAAGGAGGTTTTGGTGAAAAACAGATTGACGGTTTTTCTTTCCATCGCCGCAGTTTTTGCTTTTTCCATTACCGCCTCCGCCACCCGGCTTGCTGGCGGGGAACATTTCTCATTAAAAACGGACAGCTTGGTAGATGATGACCTTATTCTGGCGGTCAAGGAAGCCTCCCTGTCCGGCCGTATAACGGGGGATCTGCTCTTTGCCGGAAGCGGCCTTTCACTCTCCGGCCCGGTGGATGGAAACGTGATTGCCGCCGGCCAGCATATATCCGCAAAGGGCCCGGTAATAGGGTCCCTGCGGGCTTTCTGTTCGGATTTGACCGTGGAAGGCATCGTGGGGCGAAACCTTGTGGCCTTTTGCGGTACGGCTCGTTTGCCGGAAGGGGCCTCCGTGGCCAAGGACGTCCATGTCTTCAGCGGTAATTTGATGGTGGGGGGAAAAATTAATGGCAGCCTGAATTTCTACGGCGGGGAGGTGGTTATTGCCGGCACGGTCGGCCGGGGGGCCAAAATAAAAGCCGACAAAGTCACCCTTGCCTCCACGGCCCGGATTGAAGGGGACCTTACGTACACAAGCAAAAAAGAAGCAACCATCGAGGAAGGAGCGGTAATCACCGGCCAGACCACCCACAACCTCCCCAAAAAGAAGGATGGCAAACCGTTCTCGGGATGGAGCATTTTTTGGTGGCTGGTTTGGCGCGCCAGCGAGCTGTTGACTGGTTTTCTTTTGATCGCCTTGTTTCAAAAGCAGATGGCTGTCTTGAAATCGACGGTTTCCTCCTCCTTTTTGAAAACATTGGGGATCGGCCTTTTGAGCTTCGTGGTAATACCGGTGTTGGCCCTGCTTTTTGCCGTGATCATCATCGGCCTTCCCCTTACTTTGGCCCTCACCGCATTTTACCTGGTGGCTTTGGTTCTGGCCTGCAATTTCACCGGCCTCCCGCTGGGGGAGGGAATCTTGCGGCTTTTTCGAAAGGAAGGTCCCATCTCCCTCTACGCTTCGATGACCGTGGGAGTATTGGTGATCCAGTTGCTGGAGGAAATCCCCTTCTTCGGAATGCTCGTGCTTTTGGCCACCGCTTGGATTGGGCTGGGGGCCGTAATCTTGGGGAGTTATCGCCTTTCCCAGCAGTTGCCGGGTCCGGGCAAAGCCTAAAATAGCACGATTGGCGATCCGGGGAAGGATCTATTTGATCAAAACCATCCGCCGGGTCAATACCCGGTTTTCCGTGTGAAGGCGGTAGAAATATACCCCGGAGGAAAGCGCCTGTCCCCGTTCATCCCGTCCGTCCCAAACGGTCACGTGTTCCCCTTTGGGTAGGTTTCCGGCGACAAGAACCCTTATTTTTTGCCCCAACACATTGTAAACAGCCAGCTCGGCGACCAAAGGTTGCTCCAGTCGAAAACGGATTTCGGTGGAGGGGTTGAACGGGTTGGGAACGTTCTGCTCCAGTGAAAACTTCAGCGGCCGGTTTTCTGCCGTTGTCTTGACGGCCACGTACGAGGCCCGCAGCATCCAATCGTTATAAATCCAGCCTTTCCATCCGCTTGAGCCGGTGTGAAAAAACGAGCGGCCGTCCGGCAGGGCGCCATCCGACCCCACCCCCGGCTGTGTGGGGGAAGAGGCCGCCCATTGAACGACGAGAAAAAAGTCTCCATTTTCAACCACCGGACGGCCGCTGGCAGGCAGTTCAAAATCGACCCATCCCCGCTCCGTCTGTTCAAGTCCGGCCTGCCACGGGCCGGAAATCAGCCGTCCCGGCAAACCTGCGGAATCGGACCAGACGGAAAAGTAAAACCGGGCCGTGTCATTCACGTATGCCCGAAGCGAGCGAAGCTGCGCCGGATAAACCTCCGGCGTCAATCGCACGGCAAAACGGTTGTCGTCGAATCGGTAATCCGCCACGAAAAAATCCTCGGCCGAGCCGTCGTCGTACTTGATTTGGCGGCCGGCATAAACCGGAAGCTCATAGGGGGTTTGCGATCCGCCCGCCGGCGAAAAGGCGAGATTCGGCACAGGTGCTCCATCCTTGACCTCGATAAAATATCGCACCGTTGAGCCGGCCGAAAGCGGTGAAACCCGGGCTTCAAACGTTTCCCCCTTCCCCACCATGGGAGCCGTATTCCAAATCCCGCCGTTGATGGAATAATGCGCGGTTGCCTCGGATATGCCCGAAAAATCGGAGAGTTGGGCGTTTATCAAAAGCCCCTCCTCCGCAAAAGCGGCGTCCGGCGGAAAATGAACGAGCTGCGGCGGGATTTCATCCGGGCCATAGTAGCGGACAAAGGCTCGCACGGTTAAATCCGCGGTGTTCATTTCACTCCAGCCGCCGCCGGGCGGAGCATAGCTGGAATGTCCGCTGCCGCCGTCATCGTCGCCGGCGATATAAGGGGGCCCCCCGGCCAGAAGTTCAAAAGCCACGTGAAACTCGTTTTCACCGACATCAACCGGGAAGGGTAAATAAATGACCTGTTGGGTCAAATCCCCTCCCAGTTCGACAGAGAAGGAAGAAATCAATTCCTGGGAAGGGAATCCCTCAGAGTCGTCGAAAATACGGACCCGTACGCTTCCCCCCCCTCCGGCCGAGAAAACCGAAAAGGCGATCAAGCTGCAACTTTGCAAAGGGGAGAAGCGCACCCCCCACATTGACCCCGCCACCGCCGATTGCGGAAAATAAATCGCCGGGCCGGAATCATATCCCAGCAAAATCTGTCCGGAGGAGTTGGCAGCCGCAAGCGAATGGGGAGGAACAATTCCTGCGACCGCCCGGTTCTTTGCCTGCTTGAGCGCTTCTCCCACCCATTCGCCAAAAATCAAACTCGGAACGCCAAGTACAAACAGGCTGATTGTAAGGAAAAACCCGTGGCGAAGCTTCATATCCCTATGAACCGGCAATGCCTATGCCGCAGCTGGCTCAGGTTCTTATATACAGGATAGCAAGGCCTTTCTCCACTGATAACCTCAACGCCGGCTTAAAGTAAGCGGACATAAAGAAAGGTCCACGTGCCGGTTCGGCGGAGGTAATTGGGGGCTTTCCCTATGCTTCCACCTGCACACTTTCAACTACGATTTGCGCTCTCCGCAACAACCGGGGTATATTGATAAAATGGACTTGGGATTGAAGGATAAATCGGTCTTGGTGGCCGCCGCCAGTTCCGGCATCGGGTTGGCGACCGCCCGGCTTTTCCTGACCGAAGGAGCCAAGGTCTCCATCTGTTCCCATAATCCCGAAAAATTGGCTGCCGCGGTTGAAACTTTGCATCAAAAAACCGGCTGCCATCCTTTTTCGTTTGCGTGCGACCTGGCCCGGGAAAACGACATTGAGAGCTGGGTGAAAGAAACGGAAAAAATCCACGGCCCCGCGCAGGTTTTGGTGACCAACACCGGCGGCCCGCCCGCCGGAAGCTGGAACGAATTGGCGCCGGACGACTGGACGAAAGCGCATGATTTGATTCTCCGCTCGGTGATGAAGCTTGCCCACCTGGTCACACCGGCGATGCAAAAAACCGGCTGGGGGCGGCTCGTTTTCATCTCCTCGATAGCCGCGAAACAATCCATTCCCCCCCTTGCCTCCTCCTCTACCTTCCGAGCTGGGCTGTTGGGCTACGCCAAAGTATTGGCTGCTGACCTAGGGAAACACAACATCACCGTCAACACCGTTTTGCCCGGCTACACCCTGACCGGCCGCCAGAGGGAACTGGCGGAAAAGGCCGCCCTGCAAAGCGGCAAAACGCCGGAGGAGATTATCAAAAGCTGGGAAGCGGGAATTCCTTTGGGGCGGACGGCCAAACCGGAGGAAATTGCCGCCGCGGTAGTCTTTCTGTCTTCGGAAAAAGCGAGTTATATCACCGGCGCCGCCCTGCCGGTGGACGGCGGCTCAACTCGCACAATATTTTAGTTCTTGGTTGAAAACCGACTATTAAGAATGAACGATACCCTTACCAGCAAGGCAAAAAATACACTCACAAAAAAAACCCTGATGCTCCTATTCCTTTTTGCCCTTTTTTGTCGCCTGTTGTATCTGTCGCAGATTTACGCCAATCCAACCTTTAAATACCCGACTCTTGACGCCCGCTATCACGACGAATGGGCGCAGGCCGTGGCCGCGGGCAAGTTGGCCCAGCCCCAGGCCTTTTTCCGCGCTCCGCTTTATCCCTATTTGTTGGGACTGGTCTATTATGTTTTCGGGCACAATTACCTCGCGCCCCGAATCGTTCAGTACGTCATCGGAGCGCTGGGTGTGGTCTTGCTTGTCCTTTTGGCCGTCCGTCTCTTTGGAAAAAAGATGGGCATTGTTACAGGCGTCATTTTTGCAACATATGCAAGCGTTATTTATTTCGAAGGTGAGTTGCTTTTGGATTTCCTCTTGATTCCGCTCGACTTGCTGATTTTTATCTTTCTGTACAAGGCCAAAGAAACTCCATCGCCGCTCAACTGGCTCCTAACCGGTCTTTGGCTCGGGCTTTCCGCCATCACGCGGCCCAACATTCTGATTCTCATTCCCGCCGTTCTTTTCTGGATTTGGTACTGCTTCCACAAAAGCGAAATTCTGCAACGGCAATTTAAATTCGCCGCCTTGTTTCTCATCGGAGTTTTTCTCCCCATTCTGCCCGTGGCCATCCACAATTACCGGGCGGAAAAACCGTTGGTTTTAATCGCCTCCCAAGGGGGTATCAACTTCTACATCGGCAATAACCCGGACGCCGACGGTTTCACTTCTATGATGCCGGGGCGGCTGCAGACCAACTGGGAACTGGCGGATATCCGCGCGATGGCCAAAGCGGAAACGGGAACGGAGCTTTCCTCCGCCGAATTGTCAGACTTTTGGTATAAAAAAGGGCTGGAGTACTGGAAAAGCGAACCGGCGGCTGCCCTCAAACTGCTTTTGAAAAAAACCTATTTATTCTTCACGCGATTCGAGATTTCCAACAATCAGGACATTTATCTTTTCTGGAAAAACTCCTCGCTTATTCGATTCCTTCCCATCGGCTTCTGGCTCATCGGCCCGCTGGGGCTACTGGGCCTCGTGTTTTCCTTTGTGAACCGCAAAGCCCGGTTCCTCTCCTTTTTTGTTTTGCTTTATGCTTTTTCCGTCATTCTTTTTTTCGTCAACGCCCGCTTCCGCCTGCCGGTTCTGCCGTTTTTGACTTTGTTTGCGGTTTATGCCGTGTTTGAATTGTGGAGGCGCTTTCGCGAAAAGCAAAACCTTCTTTTCTATGTTGCGGCCTTGGCCATTTTTTCCTCTTTGGTCAATTCCAATCTCTACGGCTTTACCAAGAATCCCAAACCCGCCGGCCTGTTTCGCCTCGGCAACGTTCATTTGGAGCAGGGGAACTGGGCCGAAGCGCGGCAGTTGTTTCACCAGACCGTTCAACTCGATCCGAAATTCAAATACGCGCACTTGAACCTGGGGGTGGTCGCGCTGAAGCAGGGGGACTTGAAAACTGCCGAAGAAGAGTTCAAAAAAGAGCTGGAAGTGGACCCCCAATCGGAAAAAGCGGCCGCCAACCTCTCTCTCATCCAGCGGTTGAGAGGTTTCCCCCGACTGGCGGTTTATTGGGCGGAAAAATCGGCCGCCGCCAGGCCCTACTTTCAGGACGCCTATTTGAACTGGGCCCTGGCCTACCGCGCCCTGCAAATGCCCGACAGCGCGCTTTTTGTTCTGCAGCGGGGGGAAAAGAACTGCCCAAGCTTTCTTTTGGGGCGTTTCCTAAAGGCCTCGTTCCTGTTGGAAGCCAAGCGCTACGCGGCGGCCGAACCGCTTCTGCAGGCCCTCTTGGATAGTCTGCAAAACTATCAGCCGTCGTATGACCCCCAGCCTTTTTTTGTCGCTTCGCGGGAGTTTGGAGAAAACCTGGTCGAATTGAAATCCCGCATCTTTTACCTCCTCGGGCGCAGCCGCGGGGAGCAGAATGACTTTCCGCGCGCCATGGACTATTTCCAAAAAGCGCTGGTCGAAAACCCGGCCAATGCCGATGCGGCCGCCGATTTGGGAACCGCCCTGGACTATGCCGGCCGGTCGGCGGAAGCCCTCCCCTACTTTGAAAAAGCCCTTTCCCAAAAGCAGGACAATTTCGCCCTCTTCTACAACTACGGGCTGGCCTTGGCCAAGCTGAACGAGTTTCTAAAGGCCAGAGAGGCTTTTCGCCGTTCGCTGGAACTGAACCCGAACTTCCCGCCTGCCCGGGAAAAGCTGGCAATTGTGGAAGCGCTGCTGAATTCCCGGCAATAAAAAACCCCGCCAAAGCGGGGTTTTTAGAAACGATTCGCCCCTACGGCGGGCCGATAAACCAGTTCAGCATCTTCTGCATCACCTGCACGGCTTGGGACTCCTTGATTCCGTACAGGGGGAAACCGAAGTAAGCGGTCTTGAAGAAGGTTCGATCCGTGCGGACGGCGACCACCTTGCCGTGCAGGTGCGAAGTGTCCGCCACCCCCACCGGCGAGCGGAAAAGATACAGGAATTCGCTGCGCGGCTGGCGCACAAAATAGTTGACGCCCGGCATCTGCCGGTAGCGCGAGGTATCCTTTCGCGAAGCGGCCACCGTGTAGCGCAAAACCACCGCCGTGTCGATATCCAAAGGCGGAAATCCCTCGCCGGTGGCGTCGTCGCTCGGATCGGCCCCCACGAACTCCTCCCGGCTTATGCTGTCCCGCGCCACGGACAGGGCGTGGGCATGATAAAACATCTTTTCCGCACCAAAGTTGAAATACCCCGCTCCTTGAATCGGGTTGGTCCGCTCAAAGAAAAGCTCGACCGGCTGCGCCACGCCAAAATTCAACGATAAATCGCTCAAGTCGTCCCGCCCCATCCCCCACACGCTTCCGCCGGCATCCATGTACGCCTTCAGCATGGAAAGAAAATTGGTGTTAGCGGTTGGAAAAACCTTTTCTTTATGGAAAATGACCAGCTTGTAGCGGGCCAAAAGCGATTCGCTTAGGGGCATGGGAGGAGTGGTTGATAAAAAGTTGGGATCCGACTTCTCGCTGAAAAACTTCACGTCCAAAGCCGAATCGATTCGGGCGCCGTAGCCGGCGTCCCGGATAAGCTTGAGATAGTAATTCTGCACCAGCATCGATTCCTGCGGCGGCGTGGAGCCGTCCGGTATGAGCCCGTACGGTGGAACGTTGTTGAGGAAACTGCCGCCGCCGGTAGTCGTGGACTTGCTCACCAGCAGGATATCCCGGTCAAAACGGGGATGAACCACCCGGAAGTTATTGATGGCGGCCCCCGGTGAGCCGGCGAACACGGTCAGCGGGGCCACCACGCCGGCGTCGTCCCGCGCCCGCACCCGGAAATGGTAAAGCCCGGGCCGGAAATTGGTAAGCGTGTCAGCCCCCCGCAGGCCGAAGAAGGTGACCGACGTGGCCGATGTGAAAGTCTGCCGAGTGGGGCTTTGGCCGGATCCCGGCCCGGGCCACCGGACCGGATAGGTGGTGCTGGCCCAAAGCCGGTTGGTATCCGCATTGGGAGTGGAGGCAAACGGCCCGAAAAGCTCCCAAAAATAATCAAACTGCGGCTGCTCCTGATTGGGATAATCAGCCGAATCGGAACCAAACCAAGAGATGGTTATGCCGCAGTGCCCCACCTTCATAAATCCGCTCGTGTCATACGTGTTGAAATCCAAGGAATAAAAAGTGGGTATCAACCCCGGGTTTGCCACCGGCGATCTGTTGCAGGTGCCTATGGATTGAAAGTGTGTCTTCGGCGGCCGGTTTTTCCGCCCAAAATACCGCCAGGCAATGCTGTTGGAATCCGGAAAATTCCGGCTCGCGGTCGAAAGCGCCCCCCGGTCATCCCGCGCCCGGACAAAGACCACCGTGTTCCGGGTCGCTGTGTCCCCGGGATTCCGGCTGGAAGTCGGCAGCGCAATGGTGTCGGTCTGGCCGTTTCTAAAAATGTTGTCCACAACCCTCCAGTGCCAAAGGGTGTCCGTATCCACGGGATGGGCGCTCAAAAAGGCCCGCACCACGGAATCCTCCTTCTCCGGGGGGGAAAAGGTGATCCGCACCACCGAATCGGGCACCAAAGCGTACTGGAACTCGGTGATGTAGCCGTCCCGGTCCAAGGCAAACCAGAAAAACTGGTCCGGCCGGGTGAAGACCGTGCCGGCCACCGGCACGGTGGAGAAAAACACCTTGGGGGGGGTGTTTTGATGCGATTTCCCGACTCTTTTCACCGTGCATCCGGCCGATAAAAGAAGGCCAAAAATTGCAAGGTAAGCAAACCCGTATGCTACCCTTTTCATTCCGGTAAACTTCTCCTTTATGCGCATTTAGAAAGTGAAAGAAACCGACCAGCGGTGAAAGGAGCCCAGATCATGGGCGTCCTGAAAGGCGTAATCGGCGGTGAGGTTGAAACGCTGCACGGGAAGCTTGAACCCGGCCCCCGCCGAAAACCCCACGCCGGTGGTGAATTTGCGCGTGTCCTCGGTCAAAACCTCCTGGGCGTCCGTGTCCTGGCGGATGTTGACCCCCGCGCGCAACGCAATCTTTTCGGAATACCAGTACTCCACCCCGGTGTTGAATTTTTCCAGGTTGTCGGCCGGGTGGCTCCCCTCAAAAGCCAGCGTGGTGCGGTGCTGCGGGGATTGGACCACGTCGATCGCCGTGCCGAAATGAAAGTCGATCGGCAGCGGAAAGTCCTTGAAGTTTTCGTCGGAAGGGCCGAAGCGGAAGTTGGGACCGAAGTTGGAAATCCGCATGGCAATCCGGAAATTCCGGAAACCGGTTTCATACAAAGTGCCCACGTCCGCCGCCCAGCCGGAGGCCTCCCGGTCATCCAACGCCTCCACAATGAATTTGCCGGTGAAGCCGAAGGAGAAATGGTCGGTCAGGTAGCGGGCAAACGTGACTCCCAGGGCCAAATCCTGGGCCTTGGTAATTTCCCCCGTGCCGGAAGGAAAGTTGTAGGTGGTGACGGGAATGTCCCCGCTTTGAAAATCATACACGGAGACCGCCACGACCCCTCCCAGTTTGCGTACCGGCAGAGCCAAAGCGGCGAACTCGTAGTGAATGCCGGCCGGGTAATCGATGTGAGTGAAAGCCGCCTGCCGGCGGGAAAGGGCGGCCAGCCCGGCGGCATTGTAGTACACGGAGAAAATGTCGTTGGTCACCGCCGCAAAGGCGTTCCCCATCGCGGTGGCCCGTGCCGAAACCCCGATTTCCAGAAACTGCAGCCCGGCCGTGCCGACCTTCGCCTGTCCCCAGACGGAACCGCCCGCCCAGAGCAAGCCGAGCAAAATCCCTGCCGCTGTTTTTTTCATATGCACCGTCCGTTTTCCTTCGCGCTCATTTGAGGATTATGATTTTCCCAACATGGGTGTTCTTCAAACCATCCTCGGTCCAAATCCCGTCGCTGGACTGCACCGTGTAAAGGTACAGCCCGGCGGATATGGCCTGGGCGTTGCGGGTCAGCAAATTCCAGGACTCGTACCCGGCATCGGAGGCGTTCGGGTTCTTGTCGTGCCGGATCTCCTGCACCAAATCCCCGTCCAAAGTGTAGATGCGGATGACGCACTTGGCCGGCAGATTGATGAAATTCAACTTGCGGAAATGCTCCCGCGTGGCCGGATCCCGCACCTCGTTGTTGGGGTTTTCAAAGTGGCTGTAATCGTGGTCCACCCGGTAGGGATTGGGATAAACCGATATTTTGAAGGTGTCGCTGGGGGAGAAATAAAACAAACTGTCCACCGGCGTTCCCCCGGGGCCGCAGGCATCGCAGAAGCGGATGGAGATGGCCCGCCGGCTCGAGTCCGGGTTGCAGCGCGAAGGGTCCGGCGCCGGACTGTCCGGCCCGTTGAATTTGTCAGGGTCGATGACCCGCGTGTTGCAGGTGTCCCAAAGCCCGGCGTAGGTGGTCTGGATGAGCCCGTAGTTCATAATCGCCGACGGGTTCGCCCGCCAGCTCCCGGCGGCCAAATCGTAGGTAAAGACGGCGTAGCTGTAGCGGCGGGACTCCTCATTGGGCAAAGGATATACAAGCTGGGCGGCCGAGTTGGGAGTCACTTCGAGCGGCTCCAAAAAATTGACTGGGGTCTGAATGCCAAAATCAAACGGCGTCAGCGCCAGATACACCGCCTGCCCCGGATAAAGCCCGGATATTTTGTACTGGTACCAGTAGGAACTGTCGTTATCCGGGTCGGTCACCGACGGGTAGAGCTTGACCTGTGAAAGCCCCAAATTATAATCCTGCGGCGCGAAATATATAATTTCGTCCACCGGTTGATTACCGGGCCCGCAGCTTGCACAAATACGCACCCGAATGGCTGTCTTGGTCGTGTCGGGATTGCACCGGGTCACATCCACACCGGGCCGTTCAATACCGGGGGTTGCACTTCTTACGCCCGTTGGAGCTTTGTACTTATTGGGGTCAATGGGCCGGTTAATTGTATAGCGCCAATTGAGCGGGTCGGTAATGCTGTCCACTTTGTTTAGGCAGGTGTCCCAAAGAACTGCATATCTTTGCTGAATCTCGTCCCAGCTCAAAGGCGGCAATTCGGTCGGCTGCCAGGTGCCGGAGGTGCCGACAGTGTCAATTCTTCGGGTATTAAGGATATGCACCTTCCAGTCCACTTTGTCGAAGGATCCCACCGTCGTCCAGTACTGCCCGTTGGGGGAAAGCTGAATCCGGTATCCCTCGAAATCCTTCAGCCCTCCGGAAAAATCATCCACCACGTTTTCCGTGTTCTTGCCGAACCAGCGCACCAGAATCTCCCCCTGGTTGGTAATCACCTGCGCGGGGGGGATCGGCGGCGGCTGCGGCCCTTTGAAGTCCGGAATCCCGTCTCCAAACCGCCGTTCCACCGAATCTCCGGGGTTTCCGCAGGGAACCGTGTCAATGATGGTTTCGTTGTCAAAAACCCGCTGCACCCAGCGGGCGTTGGTGGCGATGGCCTGAAAATTCAAGTTGCTCTGATAGCGCTCGATTTTGAACGGGTCGCGCAAATTTTCCGGAACCGCCCCGATATTGGTGTTGTAGTTGGAGGGATCCCGGTGGAACCCCAGACCGGCAATGTATCCCAGTGTAAGCCGCAGCGTGTCGCTCGGGTCGTCCACCAAGGGAAGCAGATTGAAGGGGCCGTATCCCACCACGTAGCGGGTGTCAAACCCGTTGGCAATGTCGATGGCGGCCGCCGCGTCGGAAAGCGGGGGCATCCAGCCCGTGCCGAATCCGTAGTCCGTGGAATTGTGGTTGAGCGCGCTCCAAATCTGGTCCAGGTCAAATTCCCCGTTGGAGATGTAGTGATACTTCATCGCATCCCCCTCCGGCTGCCCCAGCCCGCCGGAAAAGTTCCGGCGCCCGGGCACCTTCTGCGGGCCCCAGTCCAGCGATACGGTTCCGTTGGGGGTCCACCAGTTGAAGGAGGTTTTCACCTGGTTCAGCGGCACGGGCGCCCGCACCACCCGGATGCCGGTCACCCCCGTCGGGCTGGTCGGCCGGTAAGCGCCGTTGATTTGATCCCCGTCGTCGTCGTGCACGTACACCAGATTGATGGTGTCCGGGCAGGCCGCCAGCCGCTCGTTCGGCACAGAAACCTTGAAACCCGACAAATCATCCTCAAAATAATTGGGCGTGCCGAAATGCCCCACGTCGGCATCCACAAACACCCCCAAATAAACGTTTGAAAGCGGCTTCTGGCCCAGATTGACAATGTTGAAGTCCAGCATCACCCAGTCCTGCCCCCAGCCGGCCGACCAGGAATAGCTTTTCTGGATGACCTTGAGTCCCATCGGCCGGAACGGTTTGCCGTCCTGCGGGTCCGGGTTTTCCACAAAACCCGGATCGGTCAGAGTATCGTACATCACGGCAATGATATCCTGGTCGGAAATGGCGTTCACGCTGTCGTAAAACGGGCTGTTCGGGTTTCTGGAACGCTTGATCATCCCCCCCACATTCTCGCAGTCGGCGTGCAGCTCCCCCCGGTCCGAATCAAAAACCCAGCCGTCCGTGCCGAGGGATACAAGGGTGTCCCCCGCCACCACCGCCCCCACCCACAAAGCCCCTTGAAAAAGATATTCCACCCGCGAACCGCCCGGAAATTCCGCCGAGGAGGAAAGCCCGCCGGTCAGGCAGTCCCGCAGGTTTTGGTCCGTCTGGTTTCCGAAAAATCCGTAGTTGGTGACCGTGAACCACAACCGCCCCACCTTGTGGGTGCACTGGTCCTTGTTGGGCAAACAGGCGGCGTTCACTTTGTACGCGGAGGGGAGCGCGGAACTCTGCGTCTTAACGTCCTTTAGCATCCGTCCCGAAGCCGCGCCAAACCAGGCGGTCAAAATCGCCCCCAAAACCACTGCGGAAATGCGCCGGATAGCCATTCCTCTTCTCCTTGCAAAATCGGCGTTAAAAGTCAATGGAAATCCCCATTTTTATGTTCCGGCCGGTTTCATAGTTGCGCGGGTCGTCCTGCACCGGCGTCCCCGGCAAAGCCACGTAGTACCCGCTCACCGGGTCCAGCCGAACCAAGTTGGTGTTGGTCCGCCCGGTATTGCTGGAACCTCCGCCGGAAACGGCGGCCACGTTCTTCCGGTCGAACAAGTTGCTTATCCAGAGCTGGAAGGTGTAGTCCTGCTTCCATACCCGGAACGATTTTTGAAAGCGGACGTCCACCCGGCTGTTCGGCGGAAGCCGGAGCGAATTCCGGCGGGATAAATCGGTGCGGGCCGCCGGCAGCCCGGGATACACGTTGCTGGGGGTGAAGGGAAAACCGGAGCCGTACTGCCAGATGAAGTTCATGTTCCAGTTGTCCGGCATCCGGAGCCCGAAAAGCTGGGGATGGTCCCCGTTCGGGACGTTCACGTTCAAGTTCACCGTAATCTGGTGGGTCTGGTCCCAGTCCAGCGGGAACTCCTGGATGTTGATTTCGTTTCCCGCCAGCCGGTCCAGGAAGTTGGAAATTTCCGAAGAGCTCTTCCCCAGGGCGATGGAGAACTGGTAGTCCAGGTATCCCTGGAAGTAGCTTCCCCCCACCTTGGAAAGCTCCGCCTCGAACCCGCGCGTCCGCCCGTAGTCCGTGTTGACGTACTCCTCCCGGTTGTAGCTGCCGTAGCGGTTCACCAGCGAATTGATGAGCCCGAAATCGTCGTTGTAAAAGCCGGTCAAAACCGCCCGGTAGTTGCTGGAGAGAAGAATCTCGCTGCCGAATTCGTACTTGATTTTCTTGGTGTAGTCCAGGTTGAAGTTCCCCACCGTGCCGAACCCCGTGGTGACGTTGTTGGAGCGGCGGTAGAACTGGTTCAAGTTCGGCAGTTGGAAGTAATGGCCGTAGTTGAAAAAGAGCTTGGCCCGCTCGCTGATGGGGTAGGAAAAGCCCATCCGCGGGGAGAGCTTGTTTTTCACCGGGTCCGGCTGCTTGTCCCCCAGAATCTCGGCCGCCCGCACGCTGTTCAAGCCCGCGGACTGGAAAAAGAAATCGTAGCGCAAGGACAAATTGGCGATGAGCTGGCCGTATTCCACACGGTCGCCGAAGTAAACGTCCCCGATCAAGGGCCGGCGCACGTAGGAGTCGCGGGTGATCCCCCGGTCGGGAAATTCCTGAAAGTCCGGAATACCGGCGTAGCGCACCTGCACCGCCTGGATGTCGTTCATCGTCAGCTTGGCCAGATCGAGCTGCAGCCCGGAGGAAAGATAATGGGTCCCCACTTGCGAGTTCAAATCGAACTTGAACGTGGTCTGGGCCACGCCGTGTTTCTGGTAGGCCGGCAGAAACCGGGTGCTGTTCGCGGAGGAAACGTAGGTGCCCGGCTCCACAAAGCCGTTGTTCCCCGGGTCGTACACCCCGTTGCCGTTCCGGTCGATGAAGGGCTCCCCGTCCTCGCGGATGGCGGCCCCGTTGGGGGGGTCGTACACCCCGTTGCCGTTCAAGTCCCGGTACGGCAGTCCGACCGTGTACGGGCTTCCCGCGCCGTCATATTGGGAGTTGAAATTCAAATCCTGGTTTTCCGGGCAGTTGCAGGTGATGAAGCGGTCGATGGCCGGGTCGTACACCCCGTTTTTATCCATGTCGATGAACGATTCCCCCAAAATGACGTCCCCGTCCACAAACTTTTCCGGAATGTCCGTGTCCGCGCCGGTGATGTCCGCCCGGTCGGCGTCATATCGGCCGTTGTTGTTGACATCGAAAAACGGCTCCGGCCCGTCGTACACCCCGTTGCCGTTCAAGTCCTGGAACGGGTCGCCGGGGAAACCGGTCGCCGGGTTGGGCGGGGTGTAAATCGGTCCCCCGATTGCCGTGGTGTCCTCGCGGAAAACGTCCACGAACGGCTCCCCGGCATCCCAGCGGTCGTTGTTGTTCATGTCATTGTAGCTTTCGCTCTGGTCTTCAAAATTGAACAAATCCGGGTTTTTCCCGTGGGCCGGGTTGTAGGGGTCCCCCGGGCGCTCCACGTACACCTTGTCGTAGTGGGAAATCAAGGCCCGG
Organism: Verrucomicrobiia bacterium; assembly: GCA_035574275.1. Taxonomy (NCBI): domain Bacteria; kingdom Pseudomonadati; phylum Verrucomicrobiota; class Verrucomicrobiia; species Verrucomicrobiia bacterium. The sequence goes on along the minus strand of DATLYY010000029.1, from coordinate 4,138 downwards.
TAAAAGGTGTTTTTGGAGAGCGTGTGCTCGGCGCTGATGCTGAAGGTGTTGGTCTGGTCGTTCACCACCTGGGCCGTGGAGGGGGAATAGCGGTAGCTCCATTGCAAATTTCGTCCCACGAAATTGTAGCGCAAATACTCCCCCTTCCAGTCCACGTTCAGCTTCAAAAGACCGGAGGGGCGGATGGTGAATTTCAACTGGGTATTGTAGGTGTTCTGGCTGCGGTCCGGTATTTCGAACCCCAGGATGCTTGTGGAGGCGAAATCCTTCCGGGTCAAGGGGGAGGCCAGTTTGTTGTAGGAAAGGTGCGTGTCGGTCTTGTCCATCGCCACGGAGGCAAAATAGGCCACCTTCCCGTCCGTGTTCCAGTTTAAAAACTTGGGGAAAATCCAGCCCAAAAACGGCTCCGGCCCGGAGAGGTTGAACTGCACCTGGTCGGAGTTGAAGGAGTACTTGCTGAAGGTGGGGGAGGCGAACCGATCGGTGAAATACTCCACGTGGAAGCGGGTCCGGTCCGTGGAGCCCTCCTTGGTGGAAATGGAAACCACGCCGGAGGTGGCGTTGCCGTACTGGGCGTCAAACCCCCCCTTGATGAGCGTAAACTCCTGAATGCTGTTCGTCCCCACGCTCATGTTGGAGGAGTTTTCCGCCCCGAGGTTGGAAGAGCCCGTCAAAATGTTGCGCACCTCCACCCCGTCGATGATGAACACGGTCTCGTCGTGCCGCCCGCCCCGGATGTGAATCTGCCCGTCCTTGACAGTCACGCCGACCTGCACCTTCAAAAGTTCGGTGACGTTGCGGATGGGAAGCTTTTCGATTTCCCCGGCATCCACCTTTACCTTGCTGGTGCTTTCGTATTTGCGAATCTCGGCTTTTCGCCCGGCGGTCACCACCACGGTGTCTCCCTCGAACGCCTGCTCCGCCAGAGCTACCGTGCCCGTTTCAAACTTGTCGTCGGACTTGACCTTCACATCCTTAAACAACTCTTTCCTATATGTGGGCCCGTAGCTGATTTCGATTTGGTAATCCCCCGGCGGCACGTTCAAAATGAGAAAATTCCCCTTCTCGTCGGATACCGCCCCCATCTTGGCGGAGGTTCCGTCCGGCAAAAGCAGCCGCACCCTGGCGCCGAAAATCGGCTCCTTGGTCTTTTTCTCTATAACCCGCCCGGCCACCTGGCCGTTGGCGGCCAAGGCGGAACTGAATCCCCCGAACAAAATACCGGCCAGAACGAACGAAACAAAAATAAATCGTACCGATTTACTCATACGAACCTCCCGAAATGACGGAGACCGAAACGAAGTCCTTCCTACCTACAAACTTTCCTGCAACCGCTGTCCATAATTTGACGTATGATACGGAATCGGTCATTTTCTTGTCAAGATTTTTTTCTCCCATAAAAGGCCTCATTCCGGCACGGCCGCCGAAAAGCCGGCTTTGGCTTCCCGGGGCTTTCTTTCATTCCACGCGTTGGATGAATATTTCTCCGCAAGATCTTCCGCCTTCGCCCATTGGCTGGATGATAACCTCTCCTCTTCAAATTCGACGCCAAAAACGCCGGAAAATCCTTCCTGCAGGGCGGCCGTAAGCGTTTCGATGGAAACTTCCCTTCCGGCCGCCTCCTCCACTGTGGCGTATCGGGAGCGAAAGTTTGAAAGGCCGTTGCCCGGAGATGCTGCTTCCGCACTTCGCGCCAGGACCCGCTCCGCCAGTTCCCGGTTGCGCGCCGTTAAGGGAATCGAGCCGTGCTGCAAAAAAGCGGAACCCTCCCGGCGCTGCGCGCTGCCCACCAATTTTTTTCCATCCGCCGAAATTTCGTAGTCGGACAAGGTCAAAAAACAGGCCGCCAGCCCGGCGGAAGGGGAAGGGGCCGCTCTTTCCTGTCGCAAAGAAAACGCTACCGGCAAACCGAGCCGCGTAAAACCGGAGGTCAAGGCACGGGCGATCTGCCGGTAGGTTTCTTTTAAGGACGACCCCAAACCCTCTTTCTGGGCATCCCCGGCGGCTAACGAATAGGTCAAATCCTCCGAATGCAAAACGGCCCTCCCCCCCGTTATCCGGCGCACGGAGGAAACCGCCGCTTCGCGGGCGGCCTCGACGTTGAACGCCCGGCGGGGAGTTTGAAAATAGCCGTACGAAATCCAGTCCCCTTCCCATTGATAAAAGCGCAGGGTGGGGGGGCGCATCCCTCTTTTGGCTTCTTCCAGCAACAATTCGTCAAGGGCCATATTAAGGTAGCCATTCAAAGGCGGATTTATAAGCAATCGCCAGACGCCGCTTCCCGTTTCCACCTTTTTGGCCATATCTTGTTAAGTCAACTGCCGTGCCGGAAACAACGCCCGTCTCCGTTTTTGTATGTAATTGTAAGACAACGACTTGTTTTGTCGGATTTGACCGGAAGAAACGGTTTGTCGGCGAATTTTCGCCGATTTGGCCGAAAATTAACCGATTGCCGCCCCGTTACTTGTGACCGAATTTTTTCCTAAGGGCTTCCATTACCGCCTCCGGCACCATCCCGGAAATATCCCCGCCGTGCGAAAAAACGTTTTTGATGATGGTGGAGCTCAAGTAGGTATATTTCTCCGACGGCATCAGAAAAACGGTTTCCACTTTCGGCGCCAGCCGCCGGTTCATCAGGGCGATTTGAAATTCATACTCAAAATCGGAAACCGCCCGCAGCCCGCGCACAATGGCGGTGACCCCCTTTTCCTTCGCCAAAGCCGCCGTCAATCCGCCGAAGCTGATGATCTCCACTTTTTGAAAACCGGACAAGACATTTTTTAAAAGCTCGCTTCGCTCCGCAAGGGAAAAGAGGGGGGATTTTTGCGGGTTTTCCGCCACGGCGACGAGGAGGCCGTCAAACAGCGCCAACGCCCGCTCGATTAAATCCAGATGTCCGTTTGTTATCGGGTCAAAGGTGCCGGGATAGAGCGCTTTCTTCATCCCCGTGCCCTGAAGTAGGAAATCATCGTATCCCCGTACCGCCGGTTTTCCATAAGCGCCAGGTTTTCCGGTGCGTCAAAATGCTGTTTTTTTGAATGTTCGACGGCCAAAAGCCCGTCTGGACGCAAAGCCGGATACTTTCCCCAGATCGAAGAGAGTTCATCCAGAAAATCCTGCCGGTACGGGGGGTCGGCCAGAACCAAATCGAACTTTTTTCCACCGGCAAAAAGGCGCGGCAGCGAGCGGCGAAAATCCTCCCGCCGAACTTCGTACTGCTCCGAAGAAAACAAACCCGCCAGGTTATTGCTCAAGACCGAAACCGCCTGCGCGTCCATTTCCACAAAAAAGCAGAAGCGGGCCCCCCGCGAGAGCGCCTCGATCCCAAGCCCGCCCGCCCCGGCGAACAAGTCCAGCACGGCCGCGCCCTCGAGGTACGGGGCCAAAAAATCAAAGAGCGCTTTCTTCGTCCGGCCGGAGGAAAATCGCTCTTTTCCCCGGGGGGTGTAAAGTTTTCTTCCCTTGAATTTTCCGGAACCGATCCGCAGGGTCATGCCGGAGGAATCAGTACGCCAAAAAATTTGCGGCGGCCCGGGGCTCGCCGGTTTCGGCCAGGGCGCAGAGCGCCATCCCCAGCGGAACGGCCCACCGTTCGGGCGGCTCCTCGGAAGGGAATGGAACCAGCGGCGTGGTCAGATGCCCCACGCGTACCCCTCCCAGCTCTCCCAGCGCGGCGGCAAGGGAGCCGACGCCCGCCCCCGGCCCCCCCAGATAGACCGAATCGATTTTTCCGGTTTGCGTGGCTCGGAACCCCAACAGATGCAGAAGGGTCGAAAGCTCGATGCCGTACCGCTCCAAAAGTGACTTCCGCAAAAGCTCCCGCGTCTCGGCCAGCTCCCCCCCTTCCGTGGAATCGAGATACCCGGGCGGAGAGGGAATCTCGTTAACGCAGGTCAATTCCCCCCGGTCCAAAACCGCCACCGTGGCAAAATCCTCCCCCAAGTTGACGAGGGCGGTCGCCGCCTCCGGCGGGAGGCCGGAGGCAAAAAAAACGGCCGCCAGTCCAAAGGCCGCATTGCCGAAGGCCAGATCGGCGGCCCCTTTCTTGGAAAAAGGGCCGGCGATTTGCTCCACAAATTTGCGGCGGCCCGGGGCTCGCCGGTTTCGGCCAGGGCGCAGAGCGCCATCCCCAGCGGAA
>DATLYY010000028.1 GCA_035574275.1 Verrucomicrobiia bacterium | reverse complement strand
AGTACGCCCGTGCCGATAACCGCCGCGAGCATATCCGGCTATTTTTCCAACCAGCAATTCGAAAACCAGTATAAGGGCCGGGCCGTTTTGACCGGATGCGATTTCGCGTCTCCCTCTTCAAATCGGTCTCCCGTTTCAGTTCGCAGCACTTCCGGCGACTATATAAAAATCCGGAATAGTTTCATAACGGAATGGCAGACAACGGGAGTGCTTTTGGAAAGCAACGGCGGGGCGGACACTGCGGATTTGGGGTCGGTTGCCAACCCGGCTGACAGCGGATTCAATACGATTTCCAGTACCAGCGGAGCCTCGGGCTGGAAGTACATCAAGGATAACGACTACTGCTCCGGCTGTGGCACCCCGACCATTAAGGCGGAATGGAACTGCTACAACATCGATATTCCCCAGTCTAGCAGATTCTCACCCAACGTGGATTATAATCCATATGACAACGGGTGCTGCACGTGGTGCAGACTGGCCGTAGGAGAGGAAGAAAACGAGATTACAGTCAATAGGCCAACGGAGCTGTTGCAGAACTACCCCAACCCCTTCAACCCCACCACGCTGATTCAGTTTAATCTGGAAAAACCGGAACGGGTGAATTTGGAGATTTTCAATATTCTGGGGCAGAAGGTGCGGACGATACTGGCGGGGGAGGAGTTTTCCGCCGGGCCGTATGCGTTTCTTTGGGATGGGAAGGATGAAAAGGGAAGGGGGCTTTCTTCCGGGGCATATTTTTATCGGCTTTCGACGCCCACATATTCGAAAACCCATAAAATGATGCTGGTGAAATAGGAGACCGAGATGAAAAACGCAAAAGAGAGATTCTTCGCTACGCTCAGAATGACAAGTGGGATAGTATTGCTTCTTTCTGTTTCGGTTTTTGCCGGGGAGATTCGGCAGAATGTTGGAGATGGGGCTTTTGTTTCGAAAGTGGAGCAAACCCAAGAGGAAATTTTCAAATTCGACCTGCCGGAAATCCCGGCGGGTAGCCGGATTGACTTTGCGGGGCTGATTCTCCACATCCAGCGGGATTCCACAAGGGATGATTATCTTTCGTTCAAACTTTCCCCGATAACCAGCGACTGGACGGCCAGTTCGATTCAAGGCGGACAGGTTTTGGCGCTGGATTCAACGTTTCCCGCTTTTGCCGTGGCGGACGTGAACCGGAGCGACAGGATTGAACTGGATATCACGCTGTTGGTAGCGGCTTGGCTCAAGGGGGAGAAGACCAACCGGGGATTTCTTTTGGAAACCGAGTTTCCGGAAGAAGAGACCAAGTTTGCGGCCAAGTCGAATGCGGGGGGCAAGGCGGAACTGGTCGTCTACTACACCGAGCCGGAGGCCAAAGCCGAATAGAAAATATTTTTCGCCCAAGGTATTGACAAACCTGTAACAAACTGTATTTTGGCTGTTTACCCGAAAACGGGAGGGTAGAATATTGCCCGTTCCCGGCTTTCGGGAAAAGCCGTTTACAGGACGTTTTCGAGGCCGTAAGAACCGGTATACAAGCGAGGACAACAACCGGGTTAATTTCGCCCAGATAGCTCAGTTGGTAGAGCACGTCCTTGGTAAGGACGAGGTCACCGGTTCAATCCCGGTTCTGGGCTTGTAATACGGAGATTAGAGATTCGAGATTGGAGATTAGCAACAACAAGAATCAGGAAAAACAGAGTTCGAAAAGCGAAAACTTGGGAACTGGAAAAGGTTATAACCATTAGCACCAGCGACGTTGAAAAAGCGAAACAGGAAGATAGAGCGGAGGGAAGCGTAAATGTCCAAACAAAAATTTGAGCGTACGAAGCCGCACGTGAACGTGGGGACGATCGGGCACGTGGATCACGGGAAGACGACCTTGACGGCGGCGATCACGATGGTTTTGAGCCGCCGGGGATTGGCGCAGATCCGGACGTTTGATTCCATCGATAAC
>DATLYY010000027.1 GCA_035574275.1 Verrucomicrobiia bacterium | reverse complement strand
TACTTGTCAGTTCACCGTAACCGTTAATGACAATACCCCTCCGGTGGTCACCTGCCCAGCCAATATCACGGTTGGAGCCGCTCCGGGACGGTGCGACACGGCGATTTTCTTCAACGTAACCCCGACCGACAATTGCCCGGGAGCCACGGTCTCCTGCGTGCCCCCTTCCGGGACTTTGTTCCACGTGGGCACAACGACCGTCACTTGCATCGCCAGCGATGCTTCCGGCAATAAGGATACTTGTCAATTCACAATTACGGTCAATGACAACCAGCCGCCGGCGGTCACCTGCCCGGCGAATATTTCCGTAAACGCCGCTGCCGGGCAGTGCGCCGCCAGCGTATCATATAACGCTTCCGCTTCCGACAACTGCGGACCTCCGATAACCCCGGCGGTCAGCTTGGCCTGCAATCCCTCTTCCGGTTCTTCCTTCCCGGTGGGAACCACGACCGTAACCTGCATTGCCACGGACGGGGCCGGAAACAAGGATACCTGTCAGTTCACTGTAACAGTTAACGACAACCAGCCGCCGGCGGTTGTCTGCCCGGCTAATATCACGGTGAACAATGCACCCGGAGTTTGTGAAGCGACGGTGAACTATCAACCGCCGGCGGGTAGCGACAATTGTTCCGGCCCGGTGACCGTGGTCTGCGCGCCGCCACCCGGTTCGGTTTTCCCGGTGGGAACAAGCTTTGTGCAATGCGTGGCGACGGACGGGGCCGGCAACAAGGATACCTGCGAATTTACGGTAACGGTGAACGACACCGAAAAGCCGACCGTCACTTGTCCAGCCAATATGACCGTGTCCCATTCCCCGGGCAACTGCAGCAACGTCGTGAATTACCCGCCCCCCGCTACCAGCGATAACTGTGCGGGGCCGGTGAGCGTGGTTTGCACCCCGCCGGCCGGCTCGGTCTTCCAGTTTGGAACCACCACCGTGACCTGCGTGGCCACCGACGGGGCCGGCAATCAGGAAAGCTGCAGTTTCACCGTCACGATTACCAACCAGCCGCCGATTGTTACCGCGCGGGATACGAGCGTCTTCAACTGCCCGGGGAACGAGATTTGTCTGCAGGTTTCGGCCACCGACCCGGATGCGGGGGATATCATCACCGTGGAAAAAGTCTCCGGCCCCGGTACCTTCACCCCGGTGACCGGCCCGACCCCGGTGAACGCCCAGTTCTGCTTCACGCCGACAAGCAACGTCCCTTACGTTTTTGTTTTCAAGGTCACCAATTCCTGCGGCGCGGTGGATTACGACACGGCCAGCGTGAACGTTCTCTGTCTGCCGCCGCCTCCGCCGACCGGCCCCTGTCTCTCTTTGGAAATCGGTGACATAACCGCCTTTTTGGGCTCGGACGTGGAAGTGCCGGTCGTCAATCCCATTCAATTTGTCGATTCCTCCACCCTGCCGAATCCTTCCGGCATCGGCGGGTTCTCGTTCTTGATTTCCTATGACTGCGCCTGTCTGCAGTTCCTCTCCGCCCGCAAGGGGGCCCTGTTGGTGCAGCAGGGGTGGGAGTTCTTCACCTACCGCTACGGCGCCATCGGCAACGGCAACTGCGGCTCGGGCTGCCCTTCCTGCCTGCTTCGAATCGTGGCGATTGCCGACATCAACAACGGCGCGGCCCACCCGAACCTTACCCGCGACAACTCCGGGGAGTGGGTGGTTTTGAAGTTCCGGGTTTCCAACGACCGGGCGCTGAACGGGATGTGTTGCCCGATTAACTGGTACTGGTTCGATTGCACGGACAATACGGTCTCCGACTCCACGGGCAACGTGACCTGGGTGGCGCAGGGGCTGTTCACCCCGGACGGCGACCCGGTCAATCTGGCCACCGAATTCCCGAGCGACATCTCCATTTGCGACCAGTCCTCCGGCGGGCCGGGGAAACCCTCTCCCAAAAAGCTAATCTGTTTCCGCAATGGGCGAATCTGCATTCCGTTCGACACGGATATTGACGACCGCGGTGATTTGAATTTGAACGGCGCCGCCTACGACGTGGGGGATGCCGTTTTGTTCGAAAACTATTTCATCTACGGCTCCGGCGTGCTTTCCGCCAATCCGACCCAGCGCCAGGCCCAGATTGCCGCCTCCGATGTGAACGGGGATGGAATCAGCCTTTCGGTCGGCGACTTGGTGGCCCTGATCCGGGTTTTGACCGGGGATGCCGCCCCCCTGCCGAACAAAGTGGTTCCGATCTCCGCGGGAGTCGATTTAAGCTGGAGCCTGAGCGGCCGCGAATTGAAAATCACCACCACGAGCGGCTCGGAGCTGGGCGGGTTGTTTGTACACTTCAAGTATTCCGGCACGGCGGAAAAGACCCTTTCGCTTTTGACCGCCTCGGAGGGGATGCAACCCAAGGTGAACGCGGAGAACGGCGAGTTGCGGATTCTTATAGATTCCGACCAGCGGGGAGCCAGGCTGCCGGCCGGCGAGGTGAGCTTTACCGTTCCCGTGGACGGCACGGTCGAATTTGTGGAGGCCCAGGCCTCCAATTACAACGGGCAGATCCTGCCGGTCGTGGTGAAAGCGGCGGTTTTGCCGACGCAGTTCGCCCTGTCGCAGAATTACCCGAACCCGTTCAATCCGAAAACCAACTTTACCCTTTCCTTGCCGACACCCGGGCGCTACAAAATCACGATTTACAACCTCTTGGGCGAGGCGGTGCGGGTCTTTGAAGGGGAAGCCCCGGCCGGGTATCAGGTCTTCACCTGGGACGGCACGGACGGGCGCGGGCGGCCGGTTTCCTCCGGCTTGTATCTGTACAAGGCGGAAGTGGGCCGGCAGGTGATAACCAAAAAGATGATGCTCATGCGGTAGTTTCCGGTTAAAGGATAAACGAGCCCTCCTCAGGCACGGTTTTCTTCGAAGGGTGGTACGGGAGGCTCAGGATAAAGTGGCCCGTTCCGAAATGCGGAGCGGGCTGCTTTATTTTTGCCTTGATTGCTCCCGAAAAGGGATGGTATATTGGGACCCGGGTTTGAACGTGGAACCCTCGATTACGGAGCGTCTGTGAAACCATTGCCGCCGGCGAAAGCCGGATCGCCTGCAGCCCTGCTTTTTGCTCTGCTTTTTTTGTTCTTTATTGCCAGCCCGGCCCAATTCGCCTCCCCCATCCTTAATCCGGCCGTGCAAAAGCCGAACGAGATGAAAATCGATTCCACTGACCAGCCGGGCCAACTGGTCAGCGCCACCATTTCGATAACCAACGACCGGCCGGTGGGGCTTTTGTACATGCGGGTGAGCTATGATCAGAACTTCCTGACGTTCCAGTCGGTTACGCCCGCTCCAAGGAACGTAAGCTGGACTTTTTTTGACTTTGATGGGGGTGCCCCCCCGGGAGAAATCTACATCACCGGCATCGCGGACACATCGTTTCCTCTGCAGCCGGACAGCGGCCCGGTGGCTTATTTGAACTTTTTCGTGTCGAACCAGCCCCCGCCGGGAACATTTATTCCAATTTGTTTTCTATTCCAGGATTCGACCGACAATACAATGTATGATTCCGACCAGAACTGGATTGACACGGCCCAAATTGAATACACCTGCGGTGGCATCACCTTGATTACGACCGGCATCGAGGATAACGATAAAAATCGCCCGCAAGGTTTTGAACTGGGCCAGAATTATCCCAATCCGTTCAACGCCTCCACTTCCTTCACGCTTTCGATGCCAAAATCCGGCCGCTACTTGGTGCGCATTTACAACCTAACCGGGCAGGTGGTGAAAACATTTGAGGGGGAGGCACCGGCTGGAAAACAGATTTTGACTTGGGACGGGACGGACCAAAAGGGGGCGACGGTCTCTTCGGGAATTTATTTCTACAAAGCGGAGGCCGGCAAGTCCGTGTCAATCAAGAGGATGATGCTAATCAAATAGAGCTTATAAGCAGTTTTTGCGCTTTTCCTGCCAATTCTATTTTTAGCTTGACCGGATAGTCCATGCCTTTATATTGGAATCAGCATCTGGAGGGCGGGTGCCCAGAAAGAATTGGGAGGTTGCCGTTGCGGCGGTTCTTGTTTGGCTTTTTGACTCTCTTCTTATTTCTTCCCCTCTCCACGTTCGGCAGCACGCTTCCTGAATCGGAGCCAAACTTTCGCTTTGCCATAGACCAGACCATGTCCTATTTGGGGGCGGAAGTCGGTCTTTCCATCCGTAATATCAGCGAGCCTTCCAAGCCGGGCGTGGGAAAAGGCACGGCGATTGGCTCGTTTTCATTTCTCATCAATTACGATGATAGAAACCTTGAACTTATAGGTGTTCGGCTTGGAAAGGTGCTGGATGAGCAGGGATGGGAAATCACGGAGATTACGCAGCCGGCGGCCTGTTCTCTGGGAGGCGATTGTCGGGCCTTTGCGCCGGTGTTGATTACGGCAATGGCCGAAAGCAAACACGAAGACGGCCATCCTCAGTTGACCCGCCAAAATGTTGGCGAATGGCTGGTGTTAAGATTCAAGGTAAAAAACGATTGTACTCTGTCGGGACAGATTTTACCCGTAAGTTGGCACTGGCGTAGCTGCTACGATAATCGTCTGATGGACTTTCCCGAGAATCGAGTTTGGATGGTCGATTCCTTAATAAATTTTGTTGGCAATCTCCTCGATTTAAAGGCAGCTTTCCCTTTAGACATTTCAAGTTGCGATACCCTTTCTTTTGACGACAGAAAAGTCCGCGTCGAGCGGGGCATCACTTTTGTTAACGGTGGGATTGGCATTCCAAATCCCGATGGCTGTAACAACGACCGCGGGGATTTGAACTTGAACGGAATAGCATACGAAATTGCGGATTATGTGCTCTATCAGAATTATTTTCTATATGGAGATTCGGTACTCTTTTCAGATTCGGCAGCAAGGCAAGCTCAAATCGCCGCTTCGGACGTGAACGGAGACGCGCAACCTCTTAGGGTTGCGGACTTGGTGCATATTGCCCGCGTTATAATGGGGGATGCCAATCCCTTGCCAAAACCCGCCTTGGATACTCTTAGCGATTCGGCCTACTTCACCATCATTCCAAGCTCAAGAGGATTACTTGTTCATACGCTTTGTAAGCAGGATATAGGGGGAGTCTTTATCCGTCTGAAATCCGGCCTTCCTTTTGGACCTCCAAGCATTTTGGATACCGCCATAAATCTTGAGCTTTCATATCAAATCGCCCACGGTGAGCTACGGGTACTTTTGTCTCCGGATTTTGATGCGGATAGCGCCAGAATTCCACGTTACAAACGGCAGGTCCTTTTGATACCCTACCGAAGCGAAACTCTTGATAGCTTCGAAATTCATGCCTCCACCTATGACGGCCGGGAGTTGCCTGTATCGGGCACTTTCTACGTCCCTCCCCCGCTCCCATCCCTTGAAAATTGCCCGACAGAGGACACAATACGGTATGGCGGGCCCCCCTACTCTGTTGATTTTGGAAGCGACCGGGAGGGTGAGCCGAATGTAAGGTACATACTGGAATATGGCCCGGGAACCATTGATTCAATCACGGGGCTTTATACGCTGCAAAATACCTGCAACCTTGGGAAACACGGTATTGTTGTCCAACTAATAGTGAGAAGCAACGGTCCCTCTCTTCTCTTGGGTTACTGCAAGTTTTTTCTTCTCGTTAACGACCACTCTCCCGACGCTATTCCTGCCCAACAAACCGTCACGGTTTCCCATGGACAGATGGCGACCAATCAGATTCAGGTCAGCGATCCTGATTCCGGTGATGCGTTTACTTTTACTCAAACCTATGGGCCGGGTGCAATTGATTCGAACGGTGTTTGGACGTATCAAACGACATGTAAAGACGTAGGGGCTTCACCTCAAATCGTGTCTATTCAAATAAATGACGGCTACGGCAGTTGTACGCCCGGACCCTTAACGGCGAATACTTCCTTCCATTTGGTCGTTACCAACGCCGCGCCGAGCATCCTCTGCCCGCCCAATGCGCAAATTCAAGTGAATAGACTTTATCAGGTGCAAGTAAAAGCCCAGGATGCAGACCCCGCCGACACTGATAGTTTGACTTTTTCGCTGGTTTCCGGTCCGGCGGGTTTGACCGTTTCACCGTCCGGATTAGTTCAATGGACTCCCTACGCCGCGGATTTTGGAGTACACCAGATATGCCTTATGGTCACCGATCTTTGCGGAGCTTCGAGTCAATGCTGCTACACCTTAAATGTAATTGAGGGTTCAAGATTCCTGCTCGCAGTAGATACAATTACCGCTCAACAAGGCACGGACGCGGAAGTGTCAATTCGAAATCTGAATGAGGCCGCCGACCCAAGTTTGGTGAACGGCAAGACAATCGGGGGCTTTTCGTTTCTAATGTCCTACGATTGCGCCTGCTTGCAGTTTTTGGCCACCCGCAAGGGAGCGCTTTTGGTCGAGCAGGACTGGGAGTTTTTTACCTACCGCTACGGGGCAGTCGGCAACGGCAACTGCGGCTCGGGCTGTCCTTCCTGTCTCATCCGCATCGTAGCCATAGCCGACGTGAACGATGGCAATCAGCCAAACTGGACAAGGGAAAACAAAGGGGAATTGGCGGTTCTGAAGTTCAGAACAAGTGCCGACCGGGTGCTTGCCGGACAATTCTGCCCAATTTCATGGTTCTGGTTTGATTGCAGCGATAACACGATTTCGGACTCGACCGGACAGCGGCTTTGGACGGTGAATGCCCTTTACGACGTGACGGGTGCTCCAATCAACCTTGCCACCAGTTTTCCCACTAACGTTTCCGCTTGCACGACTTCCACTTCAAACGGCCCTCAAGCCAAAAAGTTTATCGACTTTGTCAACGGTGGAATCCGATTGCCCCAGCCCCCCTACGATGAATTCCGGGGAGATCTCAACCTGAACGGGATAAGCTTTGAGGTCGCCGATTTTGAGCTGTTTAAGAACTATTTCCCGTATGGGGATTTGGTATTTTATCCGGATTCGGTTTTAAAGCGGCTTCAAATACTAAACTCGGACGTAAACGGGGATGGATTAGTTCTGGACATTTCAGACTTGGTCACGATGGCGCGGATTTTAACGGGGGATGCCAACCCGCTGCCTCGCGGCGAGCCGAAGCCGGTTAATGTCAGCTTCACAAAAGAGGGTCCAAACCTGATTGTCACCACGAACTCCTTTTACGATTTGGGCGGGCTTTTCCTGCGACTCCATTTAGCCGGGACAACGGGAACGCCGGTCAAGCTGGACTCGGCAGTCAGTTTGGAAATAAAAGAAAACTCGGTCGGCGGCGAGATGCGGATACTTTTGGTGGCCTCACAAAAGGATGCCAGAATTCCGCCCGGGACCCGGCGGGTTCTCTCGATACCCTGCGACAGCCTTCCAACACCGGTCGAGGTTTCCGCCTGCGACTATTACGGCATCGCCTTGCCAACGTTTACGACCTTGCCTGCAAATGTAGAAATAGGCCAACAGCCGGCCCCTACAAGCTTCGGTTTAAGCCAGAATTTCCCCAACCCCTTCAACCCCTCCACCTCCTTTTCCCTTACGCTCCCCAAAGCGGGGCGGTACTCCGTGCGTATTTACAATTTAACCGGGCAGGTGGTGAATGAGTTGGAAGGGGAAGCAACTGCCGGAAGGCAGATTTTGACTTGGGACGGAACAGACCAAAACGGGAAGCCGGTTTCCTCCGGGATTTATTTCTACAAGGCCGAAGCGGCGGGATATTCCGAAACCAAGAAAATGATTCTGATACGCTAATTCTGCGCCGGAATTAAGCCAAAACGCAGTTTCTGCGATTTCTGTTGCTGCCGGGGAAATTTAATTCACGATTCTCTTTTGAATTCCAACAAGTTAGCTTTTTACCCTTCCACTCTCAAGTCGGCACGGGCTTTGATGTTTGAATAAATTGCAACCTACTCAACCTCCTTCACCGAGGACTCTGGTTGCGCCGGTTAAAGGGTTACCGCAGTAAAAAGAGGGCTCAAGACCCGCTTCACCCTCCTTGGAGCGGGTCGCTTTTTTCTTGACAGAATCCGTCAACCTTGATAGATTAAATGTGACAGAGCTTCGGCGCTCGTCGAGCTTAATAGGGAAGGCGGTGCAAAACCGCCGCAGCCCCGCTACTGTGAGCAGCCGGGCCCGCGCAAATGCCACTTTTCCGAGTTATCGGGATGGGAAGGCGCGCCGGGATGCTGCAAGCCAGGAGACCTGCCGAGGCGCAAACCATATACCTTCGCGGGAAGGAGAATGGATTTTCGATTCTCGCCGAAGGCGGGAATTTTTTTTCGCCTCGGCCAAACGCTCGGATTTGCGGCCATCCTGGTTCTCGGATGGACTGATGCTCTTCAAGCCGAATCCAACCTTAAAATTTCCGGACAAATTCTTGACTCCCTTTCCGGCCGCCCGGTAAGCGGCGCGGTCGTAGAAGTTATCGAAACCGGCGCAAAGACAACCAGCGACACGCGGGGGGAATTTTTCTTTTATGACTTGCCGGCGGGAACGTATCAACTGCAAGTCGAATCTCCTTCGTATGCGAATCAAACCACGGCAACAAAAGTTTTTGCCGACGGCGAAACCCGGCTCGAAGTTCAGCTTTCCCCCATCATTCGGACGGGGCAGCCGGTAATCGTAACAGCGGAGAGCTTGTCTTCTTCGGCCTCCCAACCCAGCTTGGTTTTCGACCAAACAGAACTGAAAAAATCCAAACATCTCTCCGTGGCCCAGCTTCTTTCCCGTTCGTCGGGGATGGAGTTGAAAGCCGGCGGGGTGTACGGCTCGACTGAACAGATAACCATCCGCGGCGGGGCGGTTAATCAGGTTTTGGTGCTTCTGGATGGCCGGCCGCTGAATTCTAATCTGCGCGGCGAGGCGGATTTAAGTTTTTTGTCGCTGGACGGTTTGGAAAAAATCGAGGTGTACAAGGGGGCCCAAACCGCCCGCTTTGGGCCGGATGCTCTGGCCGGAGCCGTTCTGCTCTTTTCCAAAAAGCCGGAGAATTCGAAGCGAATCGAGCCGAAACTCCGCCCGGAAATTGGAAGTTTCGGTCATCGTTCCATCGGCGGCGGAACGAATATTCCCATTGCCGATGGGACGGAGGCCAACTTTTTCTACCAGAACTCCTCGGCTGCGGGCGATTTCGACTATACCTACAAAAATCAGGAATTCGTTCGCAAGGGAAGCTACAACTGGACCAACCGTGTCCAGGCGAATCTGCGGCACAGGAAATTGGAAAGTTCCTTTTTCTGGGCCAAAGCCCGCCGCGGCCTGCCGGGAGATGTTCTGCATTTGACACCCCTTTCCAGCGAATGGGACGAACGGTTCGGGGTGAGTCTGCAATTTGATAGGCGATGGAAATCCGGCTGGTTTCTGGAACCGGCCGCAAGCTGGGAAAAACTGAACCAGCGTTTTAAGGTTCCCGATTCGTTCGTCATCAACTACGACAACCGTTACAAAAGCGAAAAGAAAAAACTGGAAGCCAAAACGGGACGCAAAACTTCAGGCATGCTCTTGCAGGCCGGCGCCGATTTTACTGAAAGTTCGCTGGAGGGAACGGATGACCTCCGCCCGGCCAAAAGTTTGGGCAAAACCACCCGCCGCGCCGGCGGGGCGGCGCTTCTGGCCGACCGGCAGTTTCCCCTTGCTTCTCCGTTGAGCTTCGCTGCCTCCGGCGCCCTGCGGGCTGACTGGACGGACTTTACACCTCCGGCCTATTCCCCGCTTTTTTCCGGTACGCTCTATTGGAACAAGGCCGTCCAAGCACGTTTCTTCGGTTCCTGGGGAAAAAGTTTCCGGTTGCCTACCTTGGACGCCCTTTTCTGGAAGGAGGATGTTTTCGCCGCCGGCAATCCGAATCTTTTGCCGGAGGAAGCGGAAAGCCGCGAGGCCGGCTACCGGCTCACGCTCCCTCTTCTGGGCCGATTGAACGCCGAACAGTCCTTTTTTCACAACGATTTGAAAAACCTGATTGTCTGGCAGCGGAACTTCGAAGGGAAATTCACCCCGCAGAACGTTTCCCGGGCCAAAACCTTCGGCCGGGAGGAGAAAATCCTGTGGCAATTGCCGAAAATTTTTGAATTGGAGGTCAATCACACCCAGACCGAGCCGATTAACGAGTCCGATTTCATCCTGCATCAGGGTAAGCAGTTGATTTTCCGCCCGCGGCATATCCACAACGCCCGAATTTCAGCCAATCACAGTATACTCGTTCTGAATTTAACCGGCCGCTGGGTGGGGAAGCGCTTCACCCGCGCGGAAAACACCAAATACCTGCCGCCGTACGAAACCTACGACGCGCATCTTTCCCTCTCCCCGAAAATCTGGAAGCTGGACTGGAATTTCAGTTTGGCCGTGGAAAATTTCACCGGCCGGCGCTACGAGATTCTGGAGCTATTCCCGATGCCCGGCAGAAGCTTTCGGTTTGGCGCGGAAGTGAAATGGTAGATTTGGGCGCACTCAAAAATGAAAAGGAGGCAATTCGTATGTCGAAAACAGTTGTGAGAATATCACGGCGGGTGGCAGGTATTCTGTTGCTGGCGATTTTTCCCAACCTTTCCTTTGGTCAAAGCGCCCGGCTCTGGGTGGCCAACGGGCTGGCGGAGACCGCCAGCCGTATCATTCTGGACAGCGGCACCGTTTCCAATCACCTTTTAACGCTCGGAATCATACCAAACCAAATTGTGGTTTCAGACAATTACCTTTTGGCCGTCAATTCCGGCGAAAGCAACATTCAGGTTTTCAACCGGAACACGCTGGCTGAACTGGGAACGATTGAACTGGGGCCGAACAAAAATCCCTGGAATCTGGTGATGGTTGATTCGGCCGCGGGGTACGTGACCAATTTCAACACCAACACGGTTTCCAAGTTCAACGCCATCTCCCGAACGGTGCTGGATGAATTCCCGGTCGGCCAGTCGCCGGAAGGATTGGCGTTTGCCCGGGGAAAAATCTGGGTCTGCAACACCGGCTTCAATCCGAACGATTTTTCCTACGGGCAGGGGGAACTGGCGGTGATCGACCCGGCGGCCGATTCGGTCGTCGCCCGAATCAACGTCGGCACCAACCCGCAGGCCGTCAAACCCACGCCGGATGGAAAGCTGCTTGCGGTCTGCACCGGGAACTTCGGCTCCATATCCGGTTCCCTTTATATAATTGACCCAACCGGCCAAACCGTCACCGACAGCATTTTGACCGGCGGACAACCCTCCACGGCGGCCGTGACTTCCGGCAACATTGCCTATCTTCCCGCGGGCGGTTTCGTGGGGAACGGAAACGCTTTCAAAGTGAATCTGAACACCAAAACCGTGGAGCGCGGACCGGGCAATCCGATTCCGGTCGGCACTGGCGCGACGGACGCCGTTTACGACATCGACAGCGGCTGGGTGTACGTGGCCTGTTTTTCCGATGGAACGGTGAAAAAAATCGGCCCTTCCGATGCCGTTGTCGCCAGCTTTCAAATGGGGGACGGCTCCGTTTCATTAGACATTGCCTACCCCTTTCGGGCCGGCGATTTGAACGGGGACGGGCAGGCATCCCCGGCGGACGTGGTTGCCCTGCTCGGCTGCGTGTTTTCGGGCTGCGCGCCCGCGCCGCGCAATTCTCAAATGGACTTGAACCGGGACGGGCATAAAACTCCAAGCGACGTGGTTTGCGAGCTGAACCACGTTTTTCTGGGCGCTCCCCTCCCCTGCCGCTAAGAAAGGAGAAAAATGCGAAAACTCTTGTTTGCGACCCTGCTTTTGACCGCGGCTCTTTCCTGCGGAACGAAGGAGAAACCGGCCCCTTCCGGCCGGGTTGACAGCACTTTAACGGTGCGCTATTATGGCGCGGACGGCAAAACCGCGTTGGAGCTTTTGGAAGCGTCGCACGAAGTTGAAAAAAAGACTTCATCCGTCGGCAGTTTTGTGGAAGGGATTGACGGCGTAAAAAACCAGGAAGGCCGGTTCTGGTTGTATTACGTCAATGGAAAACCGCCGGACGTCGCCTCCGACCGGTATCAAACGGCCGCCGGCGACACGATTGAATGGCGGTTCGAAAAGGAAAACAAGGAGGAAAAATGATTTATTTTCTGGCCGTTTTGACCGTGCTTATCCGGCTTTTGCCCCACGCCCCCAATTTCGCCCCGCTGGGCGCCCTGGCCCTTCTGGCCGGGATGAGCGGGGATAAACGGAAACTCTGGCTCCCTCTGGCGGCGGTTTTTGCCGCCGACCTCTATTTGGGCTTCTACTCCGGTTTTCTCTGGGTCTATCTGTCGTATGGACTGCTTTTCTTCACCGGTTATGGGATGCGGCAAGCGGCGGGGATGAAAAAAACGATTGCCCTTCCCTTGAGTGGGTCAATGTTATTCTTTCTCGTTTCCAACTTTGGGGTCTGGGCGTCCGGCTCGCTGTATCCGCCGACGGCGTCGGGGCTGGCGCAGTGCTTTCTTGCCGCGCTTCCCTTCTTCCGCAACACGCTGGCCTCCGATTTGATGTATTTCAATGCCTTCATCCTGCTGGCGGCCCTGTTCGGGAAAGTGTCCTGGGCAAAGCCGGCGCCGGCGCGGGCGTAGCTCAACCCTGAATTAAAAAGCCCCTCTTCCCATGCGGGAAAGAGGGGCTTTTGTTTGGCTTGAAAACCGATCAGTTATCCTTCGGCGCCGCTTCCACGGCCGGCGCTTCCTCCAAAAACTTCCAGTCCGCAAAAACCGGCAGCACATCCTTGGCGTTGCTCTCCAGAAAAAATTTGGATGAGAATAAAACGGTGGTGTAGATTCGGTTTTCTTTTTTGAAAACGGTGACCACCTCGGCGCGGAACTCCATTCCGGAGGTGGTTTCGCTGGTTTCCGCAAAATAAGCGGTCATGTCCCGGGCAAAGCTGATTTGCATTCCCGGCTGGCCCGCCACCGTCACCCGCCGGCGGTCCAACTCCTCGTCCAAGGGCCTCCAGTCCAATGCCTTCAAATATTCCCCCCTCCGCTTCCAGGGACGATCTCCGAAAAGCAGCTTGACGAAATCGTCCAGAATGTGGGAGGTGGTGTCGGCCAGAATCAAAAAACGGGGGCGGGTCCCGGCATTGGAGCGTTCCAAGGAAAAGCGGGGGTTGATTTGCACGTCGTTTTTTTCCAAGGTCAAGCGCACGAGCGAGGGCTCGTCCTTCACCTTGGATTTCCAGAGGGGGGGGAAGGAGGTGGTGTAGCCGAAGGCCGAATCGGTGAAGGTTGTTTTGGAGAGCACACCGGTCTTGCGCTTCTCCTTGGCCATCGAGGGGACGCCCCCCATCCAGAAGAAACCAAAAAGAATAAAACCGAAACAGAGCTTTTTCATCGGCACCTCCTTATTCGGGAAGCCGTTTTTTCATCCGTTGATACGTTTCCCGGCCGGTCTTGCCGCCGGAAGGGAGCTTTTTTATCTCGGCTTCCAGCTTGGCAATCCGCTCTTTTGTTTCCGGGTGGGAAGCGGAAAGTTTTTCAAAAACGTTCCGCTCCCGCTCCCCCTGTCCCCCGAGTTTGGTGAACATCCGCACAGTCCCGCTCGGGTCGTAGCCGGCCCGCTGCATATAGATCAAACCGAATTGGTCCGCCTCCAGCTCATGCCCCCGGCCGTAGCCGGTCAAAGCGATTCCCAAAACCACGTTTAAAGCCTGCCTGGCGGCGGGGCTCTTGTCGCCGAAGGCGAGCGCTTCGATGGCCGAAATCCCCACGATCGGCTGCATCTGGCGGACGGCGTGCCGCCCGTCCACGTGGCCGATTTCATGCCCCAAAACGGCGGCCAGCTCCGCTTCATCCTCCATCAGTTTCAAAAGGCCGGTGTAGATGTACAAAGGCCCGCCGGGCAGGGCGAAGGCGTTGATTTCCTTGGATTCCAAAACGGTGAAGGTATACTGGACGTCTTTTCGCTCGGAATGCGCAGCCAAGGACTGCCCCACCCGGGAAACGTAGTTTTGCCATACAGTGTCCGCCAGCACCTTGGATTGGGTCAAAACCTGCTTTTCCGCCTGCTTTCCCAGGGAGACCTCCGTCCCGCCGTCGATGAAAATCAGGCTTTTTTTCCCCCCCGGCCCGGTGGTGGCGCAAGCCAGCCCAAAAACAAAAAACAGGCCGAAAAGCAACCGGACGGGAATCCTGGCGGAAAGCTCGGCGTTCATGCCGTACAAAATAGGCCCCAAGGGGAAGCGGGTCAACCCGCAATCCCCCAAAAGGGAAGAAAAACTAAAGGCGGATTTTTTCGGCCAAATCGCCGAGCAAGGGGAGCTTCCAGTCCCGCCCCTGGAGCACCTGCAGCAAGCCGTACAAAGAGACCAGAAGCGACAGGATCAGAACGGAGGCCCAGAAATGGCGGGAGACGAAGGGAATGTAGAAAACCAGCGCCAGAAGCTCCACCAAAAGCAAAATCAGGCCCTGCTTGCCGTGCCGCAAGGCGAAGCGGTTGTGGCGCATTTTCAAAAGGGGAACGAAGCACATGAAGGGAACGTAGGCCAAAAGCGCCGCCGCCCGCCCTTCCTCGATTTCCCGCTCTTCGGCCGGTTTCTCGGTTTCCAGAATCGGTTCGGCTTGCATACTCAAAAGTTCTACCCCCGCGCCAAAAAAAGATTCAACGCCCCAACCGCCCGGACGTCGTGGATGCTATTGCGGCTGCTCGTAGATACCGTGCATCCCCATATAGAGAAGGGATTGGTTGATTTGATCCCGGTAGATGGAGAAATCCTTTTTCAGCCGGGCAAAATATTCCCGGGCGCGGGCCGAATCCCCGATGGCGGCGTGGGTGCGGATGGCGCCGACCAGGTAATCCGGCGTCTGCGAATTCCCCTCCGCGGCCTCCACCGCCCGGTCAAAGTGCCCGGCCGCCTCCTTGTTTTTTCCCTTAAGCTCAAGGCAGGTAGCCAGCCCGGCGTGGGCCGAAGCGGTGATGACGGGAAGCTTCCCGGAGCGCTTGAGGAATTCGCCGTAGTAATGCTCGGCTTGCTCGTAGTCGGCGATCTGGAAGTAGGCGTTCGCCAAATAGTAGTACGCCTCCTTGCCGGCCTTTGTGCCCGAATGTTTTTCCACCAGAAGCCGCAAATCCTGCATCGCCAAAGGGAGCTGCCCGGTCTGCAGTTCCAGGTTGGCCCGGGTCAAAATCGTTTCCGCCTGCGCATTCTTTTCCCGCTGGCTGTTAAAATACCAGAATCCGGCCAGGATGACGAGCGCCAACGCCGCCAGCCCCCATAAAAACTTCTCCCGGTACTCCGCCAGGTATTCGCGAGCCCGAAAGGCCCCGGTCACCAGCGGGTCTTCCTTCAATTCATGCCGCGTCAATTTTTTTTCTGCCATGGTCCTTTATTGGATGTTCGTTCTTCCTGTTGCGCGTCTCAAAAAAAATCATCCGGAAGGGCCGGTTCCCCTACAGCCGGGTAAAGTACCCGGTAAAGCTGACGAACAGCCGGTGCTGCCTTTGCTGGCGGGAATGCACCAACTGTTCCCCCCGAAAGGGGGTAACCGTGTAGCTGTTGCGCCGGAAGGTGACGTAATCGTAGGCCAAATCGATCCCCACCTGGTTCCAGCGCACGCCGAAGCCCAAGGAGGCGCCGAACCGCTGCCAGAATTTCCCGGCGTAAAAGCGGTCTTCATTGCTGTATCCGTAGTACAGGGTGACGGTGGAGTTCGTGTCGACGACGTTCCCTTGGGCGTCAGTTACAAAGACGTGGTTGGTGTCACCAAAAAAACTGAAGTCAATAATCTCTGAATCCGGGTTTCTCTCAGTGAAAATCGCGTAATTGGGAATAACGCTGGGAAGCGTCCGCCCGGGAAGGTTACGCAGGCCGCCGCGGATGAAAAGCCGGCCGAAACTGGGATTCAACTCCAGTTCCCAGCCCAAACGAACCTGGTGGGTGGAGGTGAGGCCGACCGGGGCAGAGCCCAGTTCCAAAGTCGCCAAATTGGACTGCTGGGAGTGGAAAATGGCGTGCGTTTTCAAATCGGCGGCCCCCCAGTTGGTGTAGGTGTAGTCAAAATCCACCAAAAGAGAACGGCCGAAAAGGTATGAAAGACCGGAGGTTACCGAAAGCGGCAGTTCCAGCCGGCTGTCCGTGAAGAACAAAGTGCTCAACTGGGACTGCCCCGCCTGATAGAGGCCGCCGACAAAAACCGAATCGTAAAAACCGATGTCCATGTTCGATTTCAGCCGGAACAAATCGGTTTCGCCGAGGGTGAAGGCCGGGACTCGTGCGGCCAGCCCCAAGCGGGCCTTTTTGTATTCGAACTGCGCCCCCAAAGTCAAACTGCTGCCCCGGTAGTCCACCTTGTTGGCCAGCCGCTGCTTGTCAAAACCCGGAAGGATATAGCCGGTATCCTGCCCGTTGGCCGGCTTGGTGTAAAACGGCCCGACCAACAAGTCCGTGGTGTCGGAAAATCCCCCTTGATAAATCACAAAGCCGGCTCCCAAAGAAAGCGGTCCGACCCGGGTGGCCGCGCCCAGATTGAAACCGGCCAGCTTGCCGCTGGTCCGGCGGGTGAAGTTATGGCTGGTGGATTGATACAGCGTATCCACCCGGGTGATTCCCAAATAGCTCGCCTGGTCGGAAAAGAACTGGTCGGCAAAAACGTTGTAGGCCACGGCGCCGACAAAATCCCGGCCGAAAAGTTTTCCCGGAACGGCAATGGCGCCGAAGTCAATCTGGTCGAAGCTGTTGATGTCATTGTAATCCAAACCGGCGGTGGAACCGAGCTGGCGGCTGCGGACGCTGGGGCGGTTGTAACGGTAAACCACGGAGGTTTGCGGGCGGTTCAAAGAGGCGAGCCCGGCCGGGTTAATGCTGATGGAGGAAAGGTTGCCGGACACGGCGGAAAAAGCCCCCCCCATTCCCCGCGCGGCGGCCCCTCCGGGGGAGAAGTTCAAATCCAGACCCGGCAGTTGATAGGGTAACAGATCATAACCGAGAGTATTGCTTCGATACACGCGCGATCCCTGCGCCCCCGCCAACGACCATGACAAAAACAAAAAAACCGCTACAACTACGAACCGGTACACCTGCCGCATTGTCCACCTCATTGGTTTTTGAATCTCAAGACCTCATCCTAAACTCGGAAATTTAGGGGATATTTTCGGCCTGTCAATCCCTTTTTGCTTCCGCTGTGTCCGGCCTCCCGCTTTACAAAATACGAATTTTCCCTCTTATTCACAAGGATGCAAAAAAGAATCCTGATTCTGGGGGGCGGCTTTGGCGGGCTGACGTTGGCCCGGGCGCTGGAACCGCTGGCCCAATCGAAAAAAGCGGACGTGCTGCTGCTGGAACGGAAAGCGGATTTTCAAATGGGACTTTCCATGCAGTGGACTTTGGCCGGCCGCCGCAAACCGGAGGAGGGTCGCCGGCCCTATTCCTCCCTCCGCTTGAAACGGGTGCAATTCATTCAAGAGGAAGCCGTCGCCATTCAACCCGCCGAAAATGCGGTGCACACCAAATCCCGGCGGCTGGAATACGACTATCTGGTCCTCGCCTTGGGGGCCGAAGGGACGCCCGAACGGCTGCCGGGGCTTGTAGAAGCCGCCTACAACCTGTACGATTTTGATTCGGTTCTGCAGTTCAAATCCGCGTTGGGCGGGTTTCACACCGGAACCCTCCTGCTCGCCGTCGCCTCTGTTCCGTTCAAATGCCCCCCGGCGCCGTACGAGTACGCGCTGCTTGTGGATGAAATTTTGCGCCGGAAAAAAATCCGCAGCCACGTCCGGCTGGTGCTTTCCACTCCGGAGCCGCAACCGATGCCGGTCGCCGGGCTTTTGATCGGGGAAACGGTCAAAAAAATGCTGGCCGAACGGAAAATTGAGTATCTCCCGCTCCACAAGCCGAAACTGGTGGAGTTTCCCAACCGGAAACTGATTTACGAAAACGGCGCGGAGTTGCAGTTTGATTTGCTGGCCGCCGTCCCCCCGCACCACGCGCCGAAACTGGCCGAGGGGGCGGGTCTGGCCGACGAGTCCGGTTTTATTCCCGTTGAGCTGGGAAGCTTCAAAACGAAACTCAAAAACGTTTTCGCCATCGGCGACGCGGCCGCCCTGCGGCTGCCCAACGGCAACCCCCATCCCAAAGCGGGGGTTTTTGCCGAGGCCCAGGCCTTGGCGCTGGCGTCTTACTTGACGGCGGAGATAACCGGCGCCCCTTCAACCCCCTACTCCGGAAAGGGGGCCTGCTTTGTGGATGTCGGCGGCGGGCAGGCCGCCCCGGCGGAGGCGGAGCTTTTGCATCCGGAAGGCCCCCGCTTCGTCTTGAAGCCCCCCTCCCGCTCCGGCCTTTTGGCCAAAAAGAGGTTCGAAACGGAGCGTCTGCGGAAATGGTTTGCTGAATAATCTCCTTTCGACGGTTTTGTTTGTATAAAAACCATCGGAGGTGGTGGGATTGTATATGATGACGCAAAACCGGCCCTGTACCATTGACCATCCGGCTCTCGCCAAACCCCTCTTTTTTTCGGCCCTCCTTTTCCTTGCGGCCGCCGCACCCGTTTCGGCCCAACTCGACTTTTCCGAAAAACTGGCCAAGGCCCCCAAGATGATGACCATGGAGGCAAACCAGGCCATCATGGTCACGGTGGAGCTCGATTTCGGGAAAAAAATCCCCTCCATTGCCGAGGCCTTGACCCAAATTCAGCGCGTCTGGCGTCCGGTAGACGGGCAGGGGCGCACCTTCGCCATCATCGACGCCTACGGACAGCCCACCCCGGAAGGGAAACTGCACCTTTCAATGCACGTCAGCACGGAAAAACCGGGGACGGGGGCTCTGGTTTTCAGTCGCACGGGGGAAATTCTGTGGCAAAGCCAGATCACGCCCGCCAAAAACCCGGCCGCCTCGACTTTTACCGGAAAAAATCTGACGATTTACATCGACAACGGCAAGGGGGAGACCTTTCAGGTGGACGGCTCCGGGAACCCGGCCTCCGTTCTGGAAGCCAAACTGAAGGGCACGGGCGAGACGGTGAAATCCTTCTGGCCGGAGGGGGTCGAGCGGGAGGTAACCTTTATCTATAGTGCCTGCGGCTGCCCGGTGAAGGTGATGGCCAAACGGGTCGGCGGCCGCACGGTGCGCACGAAGGATCAGCCGGTGATTTTCCCGGACGACCCGGCCGCCGTTTCCACAATCAGCAAACTGATGCGCTGGTGACCTTGGAGCCGGCAGACTTGGTATTTTTTACCAATTCCCAATCTCCTGTCTCCAATCTCTGATTTAACTACCCCCGGGCCGATTCGAACGGCCGACCAACGGTTTAGGAAACATGAACAAAGATGCCGAGCCCTTCTCCACCGACCTGTTGAATCACCATGAAATACGGCGAAACTTGCCGTGGTACAAAAAGATGAGCACCTTTTTTCCGTCGTCCATTCTGTGCTATGGAGTGCGATGCTTTACGATGTCTTACGATCCATTAGATACCTCGAGCCGTAGCAAGAGTCGTAGAAGAAAATAGCTTTCTTCAAAAGAGGAGGCGTTGAGGGTTGTAGGTCAGTTATTTGGATGTGGCCACAGCCACCCCCTCCCGTCCCTCTATTTTGGCAAAAAAGAGGGCGGATTCGGCGGCCTGCAGAAGCGTTTCGCTGGTCGTGCCGTGCTCCGGATAGCAGGCCACGCCGGCCGAGATGCTGGCCGATTTCCCGGAGGGGGCTTTGAGGGCCTTTATTTCCTCCCGCAATTTTTCCGCTCTTAGGAGGGTGGCTTCCGAATCGGCGCCAATCATGACCAAGGCAAATTCACTGTCGCTGTAACGGCAGGCGATGTCCTCCCCGCGGGTGCGGCGCAAAAGATAGTCGCCGACCGTGCGCAAAACGGCACCCCCCGCTTCGTGGCCGTAGGAGCCGTTGAACTCCCGTAAATTTTCCAGGCTTAGCACGATGACGCCGAGCGTCTCCTTGTTTCGGACCGCCCGCGAAAGCTCCCGCGTCAAGGTCTCTTCCAAGTAGCGGCGGTTAAACAACCCTGTAAGGGGGTCGCGGATAGCACGGAACTTGAGCGTTTCACGCAATTTGATATTGGCCAGATTCAAGGCGAAATGTTCGCTTACGATTTTGGCCAGCCGGTGCTGGCTTTCCATTTCCTGCTCGCGAATATCTTTGGGTTTGCCGGACAGTTCCGGGTTGGCCTGCAGGTGCAACACCCCCAAGGTTTCACTCATAGCCACCAAGGGAAGACAGGTGTAGCCAAAGCGGGGAGCAGAAGAAAGATGGCGGCAGAGCAGATCAGGACGGTCCTCTTCCACCAAATGGTCCCTTCCGCGCCGCAGGGCCCAGCAGTTTTCCGGCTGGAAGGTGTGTTGGCCCAAAATCGGCTTCCCCCAGACTGCCACGGTTTCCACCTGCCGGGCCGAGGAGTTGAGGATGAACAAAGCCCCGGGCGTATCCGGAAACAACTTTGGCGCAAACTGGTTGATTATCCCGTATGCTTCTTCGAGATTGAGGCAGGATTGCAAGAGGTTTCCCGCCTCGCTAAGCAGGGTGGCCTGGCGATTGCGCGCCTCCAAGGCCTTCACCCAAGCCGTCAGCGCATCGGTGGTCTGTTTCTGCCGCGTTTCCAATTTTTTTCGTTCGGTGATGTCCTGGCCGACCCCGATCACCCCGATGATGTTCCCCTGCATATCCCGCCGGGTGGTGGCGTTCAGCAAAACCTCCCGCCGCTCTCGATCCTTCGTGTAGAGGGGAAACTCGTAGTTGGCGGTTTCGATCCCCTTGAGCGCCTTGTCCAAAACCTCCTTCACGGAGGCCTTGTATTCCTCGGTGATGAACTCCTCCACCAAATTGCGGCCCAGGGTCTCCCGTTTTTCATAGCCGGTAATCGCGACCGCCGTCCGGTTCCATTCGGTCACGAGCCCCTCTTTGTCGATGCCAAAAATCGGAGCGTTGGCCGTGTCAATCAGGTTGGTCAATTCCTGGGCAATCCGGGCCGATTCCATCTCAGCCTTCTTCCGCTCGGTGATATCCTGGCCGACGCCAATCACCCCGATGATGTTCCCCTGCATGTCCCGCCGGGTGGTGGCGTTCA
>DATLYY010000026.1 GCA_035574275.1 Verrucomicrobiia bacterium | reverse complement strand
GAACGGCTGGATCGAAACGTACAACGAAACCTACCTGCACTCGGCCCTGGGCTACCAGCCGCCGAACAGGTTCGAGAAAACCTATAACCTCAGCCCGATGACTCCATATCAGGCCGCTTGACTAAAGGGGAGCAGTACACTGCTATCCCATAAGCTCCCCCCAAAACTACAAAAAGAAGTTCATGATTCCTCCAATCTGTTTGCGGGTTTAAGGCTCACACGCACTACCCAATAAATTCCCGCTAAAAGCAAAACAGTAACGAGAAAAACTAAGTTTTCTTTTCTTATCGCAGAAACTTTTCCAGGTATTACTCTTTTTGCCATCCAAATGTCGTTGCCGCCAAAGCCACCCAAGTCTGGTGTGCCGGTAAAAAACAAACTGTCCCCAGAAGGGGTGATAGAGGGATGTGCGGCTCTGCCTCCAAGCTGCTGATTGAGCTTATAGGTCGGCGGCACCCAGCCCAAACCGTCCCAGGCAACTGCGAATATCTCACCAAAGTGATTAAAATAAAGCCATTGGCCATCGGCCGGCACCGACGGGTATTGCGGGTCTCGCCCGTCGCATCCCCACTGCAGTTGGGGAACCGACCAGGATGAGCCATTCCACACGCTGGCATAAATGCCACAACGACCGGAGGGGAACAAACTGTCTGGGTCGTTGGTCGAAGTAAAAAACAATCGGCCATCCGGTGCGATATGAGCCGAAAACTCCGCTCCTGGAGCTGGAGTGTTCACAGGCGGCCCCAAGTTCTGTGGCTCTCCCCAGTCATTTAGGGAAGAATTCCAGGAAGAACCCCAAATATCCCATAAGTAGCCCTGTCTGGCGGATGCCACAAAATAGAGCTTTTGTCCGTCCATGGACACACTCGGAGATAGTTCTTCCCCAGTGTTTATCTGCGGCCCCAATTTTACGGGATCAGCCCACCCGGTATCTGTCCAATCGGAAAAGAATATGTAAGGAATCTCATTATCCCTTGCTGAAACAAAGTAAAGCCGCTTTCTCGGTGCATCCCAGAAAGGGTCAGACTCCATCGTAGAAGTGTTTATTTTTGGGCCTAAGTTGACCGGTGGGGAAAAGACGGGCTGTGCGGAAAGAGATGTGCAAAAAAGACAAAGGGGCAAAACGGCCAGAAAAGACAACCTACTCATTGAACCTCCTCGGTTTGAGCTAACCATAAGATGAGGCACAACAAGGGATTGTCAACCGAAATCTCGCCTCTTAAGTCCCGAAGATGGGGCCCGAGAACCTCCCAAAAATACCGCAACCGTCCAGCTATAAAGCAAAAGCTCTCCTTGCTTCCCGGAGCGGCTTTTACAAATTAAACCATTCAATGGAGTCAGTAGCTCCATTAGCTAAATATAAATTTAGGTTCGCCGCGGCTCCTTGTCAAGGATTTTTTATGTGAGCAGTTTCACTTTCTTCTATTGCGCTGAAGCACAAAGAGATGCGGAAACCCTGGTCCGGCCAGGGGGCGTTTTTCAGTACCGAATATCCACGTAGGTCTTTTTCTTTAGCTCCTCCACCCAGTCGGCCACCAGCCGCTCCGTCTTCTTGCGGCGGGCCATCTCCTTGATTACGTCCCAGTCCGATTCCAAGGAGAGGATATGGGGTTCCTTCAAATCCGAAAGATAAAGAAGATGAAACCCCGCGGGGGAAATTACCGCCCGGTAGTCCCCCGTTTTCATGCCGTCCACGGCCGGCTGCAAGGCCGGGTTGATTTGCGGAATTTCAAACCAGCCCAAATCCCCACCCGCTTTCTTCGATTCCTCATCCGCGGAAAAATTCTTGGCCAAATCGGCAAACGGCTCCCCCGCTTTCAACCGGGCAATCAGCGAATCGGCCAGCTTCGAAACCCGCGCGCTGTCGGCGGCGGAAGGATGCAGGCCGAAGAGAATATGCTGGGTGTGAACCTTGCGCCCGTCGTTGGAAAGCACTTTGATGAGATGAAAACCGAACACGGTTTTCACCGGCCCGGCCGGTTCCCCCACCTTGACCCCAAAGGCGGCCCGCTCGAACTCCGGCACCAGTTCCCCCCGCCCGTAGCTGCCGATGTCCCCGCCCCGCTCGGCGGACGGGTCTTCCGAATAGCGCCGGGCCGCTTCCCCAAAATCGAGTCCGCCCTTGATTTCCGCCAGGACCGCCTCCGCTTTGGCTTTCAAGGAATCGAGCGTGGGACCGGCCGGCTCCACGGGCAAAAGGATTTGAAAAAGTCGCACTTGCTTGGGGGACTGGGGGAGCGAATCGGCGTACTCGGAATGAAACTTCCGCACCTCAAAATCCGCCACGGTCACCCGGGCCAGCCGGGCGGCGATCAAGCGCTGCTTCAAAAGCTCCCCGCGCACCGTTTCCCGGTAGCGCTTCAAAAGCTCCCGCTCGGAGAGCCCCTCCCGGGCCAACTGCGCCGCAAAGGCCGCCGGGGTGGGGAACTGGCTTTTCACCCGGTTCAATTGCTCTTCTGCGGCGGCGTTCACCTCCACAGGGGTCACCTTCAAACCGCTGTCGCGGGAGGCCTGCTGCAAAAGCAGTTGATCCGTCACCATCTGCTCCAGCAATTTTTTCTGCAGCGCCGCGACGGCGGCCGAATCACCGGGGGGCTGGCCCGACTGGGTCAGATACAGCTGGGTCTGCAAATTCAACTCGGAAAGGGTGATGACCTCCTTGCCGACGACGGCAGCGATTTTATCCACGGTGAGGGTGTCCTCCGCCCGCAGCGGGGCGAACGCCAGCAGGGGAAGGAGATGAATGAATGCCCGGACAAGCCGCATCTAACCCGCCCCTCCCTGCTGCTTATCCTGCCAGGCCTTCAGCTTGGCGTAGTAGGCCCGGTCGATGGTTTTTTCCAAAACCTCCGGATAAACGGCCACCTTCAGCTGTTTTTTCTGGTTTCCCATCCAGGCGGCAAAGGCGGAATCCTCCGCTTTTATCCAGAGCCGTTCCAGAAGGGCGTTGCGGACTTCGGCAAAGTTTTGCTTGCGCTCGGGACGTCTGGCTTCGAGATAAATCAGGGAAAAACTGCCATCCGCCAGCTCCACCGGGCCTGCAATCTGACCCAGTTTCATCTTGGCGGCTTGGGCGAAAAGCTCCGGAAACTGATGCTGTTCCACCCAGCCCAGATCCCCTCCCGAAGGGCGCAGCCGGACCCGGTTGGTGAGCCGGGAGGCGGCCGCCACGAATTGCGGTTTGTTTTTAACGCTGTCCTTCAGTGCCAGAATGTCCCCTCGCATCGTGCGGTTCACCTCGAAGAGATGCACGGCCGCCGGCAGAACAAACTCCTCCGGGTGGGCGCGGAAATAGGCCTGCGCCCGGCCCGTGTCGAACGGCAGGCCGGAAAGAAGGCGGCTTTTATAGAGCGCCGCCATCTGGTTTTCCACGGCCTGTTTCAACCGCTTCAAATACGCCGGATCTTTCTCCAGCCCGTGGGAGCGGGCCGTCTGGACCATGGCATCCCGGAAAACAAGCTGGAAAAGCATCGCCTCGGTCCGTTCGGTGGTGTCCAGAACCAGCCGGGCCATCGGGGCGCTCCCCTGCTGGGTCTCCAAAAACTGCCCCGCCGTCACCGTACCCCCCTTGTAAACAACCAGCGGCATGTCGCGCTGGGCGGGGGCGAGTTCCTCCGTGCGGATGTAGACGGAATACCGCTCCGGCTGCCCGGGAACGCGCACCGTGGAAAGCTCCCGCTGCATCCGGTTGACGAAACGGGCCGTGGAGTCTATGATGCGAAAATCCAGCTTCTTGCGCACTTCCGCTACGTACTCGGCCGAACGGCGCAGGCTCCGGTCCGGCTCCAACAACGCGCGTAGCTCCGGTTCAAAAACCTTGAGGTCCGGCAGTTCGGCCGGCCGCTCCTCGTAGCACTGCAAAATCAAAAATCCCTCCGGCAGACGGAAGGGGCCGGCGAGTTCCCCTTTCTCCAATTCGGCCGTCTGCTCCAGAAGGGCGCCGGGTGGCTTGCGGCTCCAGCCGTAACAACCGATATCCCCCCCCTTCGGGGCTGAGATCGGGTCTTTGGTATGGGCCGCCGCCAAGCTGTCAAAGCGGGCCCCCTTGCGCAAAAGTCGCAGAAGGCTGTCGGCCAAACGCCCGTCCGTAACCAATATCTGCTTAAAGCAGCGGTCGTTGCGAAAGGCGCGGTAGTAGCGAAGCACTTCGGAACTGGAGAGCATCGCTTTGTCCCGCACTTCCTTGAAATAGAGAGCATCGATCAAAAAGAGGGGGCGCTCCAGTTCCTCAAAGGCTTTTATCAAGCTGTCCTGGTCCAGCTTTTCGCGGTACGCTTCATGCAACAAAAGCCGGGCCTCCACGATGCTATCCAGAATCCGCTGCTTTTCCGCCAGTTCCTCCTCCGGCGAGCCGAAAAGCCGCCCCTGCAGTGAGAGTTGGCCGGTTATATCCTCGATCGTAATTTTTTCGCCGCCGATTTCCGCCACGACGGCGGTGTTCTTGGATTTTTTGGAACAACCCAAAAAGACCAAAAAAGCCGTCAAAAAAACAAAACTCCCGTAACGCCTCATTTTCATCCTTTCCATCTCTCTTTATATGCTTAATAAAAGCTTTTTGGCCTCGTCCAAAATTTCCGTTCCCCGGCGGGCCGAGCTTTCAATGCGCAGGGCGAACCCCGGTGTAAAGGCGAACTCAATGGCATCCGGCAGCCGCAGCCGCAGTTCCTCGATGGTCTTGCGCGTGGCCGGAAATTCCGGGGTGAAGACCGCCTCCAGCCGCCCGCCCGAAGCCTTCAACTCCCCGATTTTTTTCTCGAGCGCCAGGACTTTCACTTCCACCATCCGTAAAAGTTCCTCCGCCTTGGGGGGGAGGAGCCCAAAGCGGTCAACCAGCTCCGCCTTGAAATCCTCCAGTTCCGCCAAATTCTTCATCTCCGAAAGTTTTTTATACACTTCGATCCGTTCGGGGGAGGAGGATACGTAATCCTGGGGCAAAAAGGGAGTGATCGGCAGAGAAAGTTTGACCTCCGGCCGGATGGCCCGCGTCTCCCCCTTGATTTGCCCCACCGCCTCCTCCAAAAGCTGGCAGTACAAATCGAAGCCGACCTCCTCGATGAACCCATGCTGCTGCGGGCCGAGCAAATTCCCCGCCCCGCGGATTTCCATATCCCGCATCGCCAGATAAAAACCGGAGCCGAGCTCAGTGAATTCCGCAATCGCCTTCAGCCGCTTTTTGGCGGTATCCGTGAGCGAGCTCCAAGGAGGCGTGAAAAAATAGGCAAACGCTTTTTCCGAACTGCGCCCCACCCGCCCACGCAACTGATAGAGCTGCGCCAGCCCGAAGCGGTCGGCCCGGTTGACAATCAAGGTGTTGACGGAAGGGATGTCCAGCCCGGACTCGATAATCGAGGTGGCCAAAAGCAAATCATACTTCCGCACCAGAAAATCCACCATCACCCGCTCCAACGCCTCCTCCGAAAGCTGGCCGTGCGCCACCCCCAGCTTGAGTCCCGGAATCAAATCCAATAGATAGTTCCGCATCCCCTCGATCGTCTCCACCCGATTGTGGACGAAGAACACTTGGCCGCCCCGCTCCAGTTCAAAAAGAATAGAGTCACGCACCGCCTCATCGGAAAAGGGCAAAATCTCGGTCTGAATCGGCAGCCGCCCCCGCGGCGGGGTGGAGATGACCGACAAATCCCGCGCCCCGGAAAGCGAGAGCTGCAGCGTGCGCGGAATGGGGGTGGCGGAAAGGGTCAAAACATCGACGGTTTCCCTGATTTTTTTCAGCTTCTCCTTCTGAACGACTCCAAAGCGGTGCTCTTCATCGATGATTAAAAGCCCCAAATCCTTGAAACCGACATCCTTGGCCAAAAGCCGGTGCGTGCCAATCACGACGTCCACCTGCCCCTTTTTCAATTCCTCCACTGCTTTTTTCTGCTCTTTGGCGGGGCGAAAACGGGAAAGCAGTTCAATCCGCACCGGAAACGGGAGCAGCCGCTCGCCGAAGGTGAGAAAATGCTGCAAAGCCAGAATCGTGGTCGGCACCAAAACGGCCACCTGCTTGCCGTCCGCCACGGCTTTCAAGGCGGCGCGAACAGCCACCTCGGTTTTGCCAAAGCCGACATCCCCCAAAACCAGCCGGTCCATCGGCGCGGCAAACTCCATATCCTTTTTGACGGCATCAATCGCCTCGTTCTGGTCGGTGGTTTCATCGTACGGAAAGCTGGTCTCCAGCTCCCGCATCCAGGCCGAATCAGTCGAAAAAGCGTGCCCCGGCTGGGCCTTGCGCGCGGCGTATAAGGCGACAAGCTCCCGCGCCATCTCCGCCAGCGCCTTTTGCACCTTCTCCTTGGCCCGCTCCCAGCTTTTGGTGCCTAACTTGGTTAGCGACGGCTCCCCCTCCTTGCCGGCGTACTTCTGGACGCGGCGGAACTGCTCGATCGGAACGTAGAGTTTGTCCCCCCCGGCATAGGCCAATAAAAGACAGTCGGTCTTTTCCCCTTCCACTGTGACCGTGGTCAAGCCGGAAAACCGCCCCAGACCGTAATCGACGTGCACCACAAAATCGCCGGGGGAAAGGGAGGTATAGGAGGCCAAGGCAATTCCCTCCCGCGCCTTGCGCTTGGGGCGACTTCTTAATTTCCGGCCGAAAAGCTGATGTTCGGTAAAGACTGCAAAACCGGCATCCGGATAAATGAACCCCTCGGAAAAACGTCCCACCTCCGGCGCCAAGGCCATCCGCTCATCTTCCAAAAGGGTGCCGACCCGGTTTTTCTCCTCCTCCGTTTCGCAGAATAGAAACGAACGGATCCCTTTTTCCGAGAGGGTGGTAACTTCCTTGGCCCAAATGGAAAGATTGCGTCCGAGCGAAGGCAGGGGCGCCGTGGCAAAGATGATGCGGTTGGGGCCGGAAAGCCCGACGGCTGGGAAAACCAGCCCGCCGCGGGAACGCAGATTCTCCCATCCCTTTTCCGCCCGCTCGAGGATTTCCTTCCCAGAGGCGTTGAACGCTTTTTCCCAGGCCGTTTCGTTCTGTTTCCCCTTTTCAAACCACTCTTTCTTGCGGGATTCCAGCTCTTCGTTTTCCAGCCAGGCCACGACCGAAAGTTCTGGCAATAGGTACTCCTCCAAATTCCCCATCGAAGTTCCCAAAAAAGGCGCCAGATATTCGAGGGCCGGAAAGCGGTTGGAAAGTTCCTTTTCCCCAAAAAACGGCGCGGAAAAATCTTCCGACAGCGATTTTAAGGTCTTGGTGACCCGCTCGGATTCTAAAAAAACTTCCCGATTGGGAAGCAGAACAAAATTTTCCAATTTCTCCTTGGAACGCTGATCCAAAACCGAAAAGGATCGCAACGACTCCACCTTGTCGCCGAAAAACTCGATGCGTATGGGAACGGCGGCGGCCAAGGGGAAGACATCCACAATTCCCCCCCGCACGGAATAATCCGCCGGCTCCTGGGTCATCGGCACCCGGCGATAGCCCAAATTTTCCAAAGTCGCCACCAGTTTTTCCTGTTCCACTTCCAAACCGGCGGCCACCTCCAAGCGGTTTTCCAAAAGCAAATTTTTGGGCAAAGTCGGCTCCAATACCGCTTGGGCAAGGGTTATTACGATGGCGTTGGGATTATCACACAAACGCGAAAGAACCGAAATCCGCTGCCCGGCGATGTCTTCCAATACTCGATGCGGATAAAACGGCTCGATGCCGAACGAGGGGAAATAAAGTATCTCCTCCTCCGGCAAAAGGGTGGCCAAATCCTGCTGCAGATTTAGGGCCGTTTCTTCCTTGGGGGCGATGACCAGCTTGATGCCGGTGCGGTTTTGGAAGGCGGAGGCCAGAAGAAACGAGCGGGAAGACCCGGAAAGCCCGACCGGAAACGCCTCCAGCCCTACGGCCAGCCGGGAGAGCACCACCTGCGCGGGGCGGGTCTTTTGGAACGTCTCCAAAAGCCGTTCCACCAGTTGGCCTTCCTTCAAAAAAACCGGCGGGGCGATCTCGGGCATACTTTTGTCGGCAACGCCAAAACCCCGCTTTCGTTGCCAACCGGCGGTGGAAAGCGGGCTGCCTGCCTTGGTTGGCCAATCTAACTAAAACCGGGAGTTCCTACAAGAGGAGGTTAACTATTTCACCAATACCATCTTTTTAACCTGCACTTCATCTTCAAACGAAAGCTTGTACAAATAAATCCCGCTCGGCATCGGCCTGCCTTTGGAATCCTCCCCTCCCCAAGAAATCTGATGACTCCCCGCCGATTGCTCCTCATCAACTAATACCTTCACCAACTGTCCGGCAATATTGAAAATCCCCAAACGCACCTGCGCTCTTCGGGAAAGGGTGTAAGAAATCAGCGTGGTTGAATTGAAGGGGTTGGGATAATTTTGTTCCAGGGTAAAGTGCCGTGGGATATTGTGCTTCTCATCGTTCACTCCTGTGGACGGTTGAAGACCCCTAAAGACCCAGAGGTAGCCATAGTCCTGGTCGGCAACCAAATTTGAAGTTGAGCCGACTGCAAAATCATTCGACCCGTCCCCGTCAACATCGCCCAAGCCCGCTACGGTCTGACCGAAACCGGACGCGGGATAGGGCAAATCACGCTCGTGTATCTCCAAATCTCTGACGCTGTCCATGGAAGGTCCGCCATAATAGACGTAGGCAAATCCCGTAAGCGGAGATTCGTCCCGCCCCATCAAGAGGTCGCTGTAGCCATCCGCGTTAATGTCCCCACCGTTGGCAAAATGGTCCCCCAGCCTATCTAACACAAAACGGGGTAAGGTGTCCAAAGGATTACCACCAAAATAGAGAAGAGGTGTATAAGGCGCGGTCACAATGAATTCGGCTCGCCCGTCACCGTTCAAATCTCCCACACCAAAAACCGAGCGGCCAAAGCTTTTTCTATTTGTAGATGAGACACTTGATGGCGGATACAGGATGATATCAGGAATTGTATCGAGGGTGATTCCCCCCAAATAGATTTCGACCGTACCAGGCACAGCATCACTTCCACTTTCGCGCCCGACCGCCAAATCCGCAAATCCATCTCCGTCTACATCTCCAAGCATTCGAATACGGCCACCAAAAACACTTTTAAACGGTAACTCGGGTTTCCAAAAAGCAACCGAATCGATTGAGTTCTGGGTAACGTTGTAACAATAAAAGCGCAGGGAGTCAGATCCCGGCACGCCTGTAAAAGTGACACCGAGGGCGATTTGGTGGTCGCTGAGGTCGTTCCATTTACCTACGGACACATCGAGACCGTATTGGTCGAAAATATCTGAACTGTCCCCCTTAACATATCCGTCTGGAAAGGTATCCAGGCCAGCCCCGCCATAATAAACAGAAAATCGATACTTCTGCCCCGATTCGCGCATGCCGAAGTCGGCCTGCCCATCACCATTTAGGTCTCCCAAGCACTCCAGTTGTGCCTTATGTTGGAAAATCAGATCAGGGATTGTATCAAAGCCATCTTTTTTTCCATAGAAAAGGTAAACCTTTTGTGCACCGCGTGGAGGACAGCAGAGGTCGTTTGGACAGCAGTGAAAAGCCCCAACCAAAAAATCCTGCAGGGTGTCGCCATTCACGTCCCCAGCAGGTACTACCATTTTTCCAAACTGTGCCCCTGCACTGTCGCCGCGGATGATGCCCATAATGTTGAGGTAACTGCCCTGCCCAAAGAGTAAATTTGTAGAGAATAGCAGCGAAGTGGTTATTAAAAGCAGGCGTCCCAATTTATATTTTCCTCCGCCTTTCGAGTGTAAGATAAGAAGAGGAAAGGATAACATCAACCGGAATTAAGTGGAAAAAATGCCAAAGAATGGTAAATTACTCTCGTGAAGAAGCTCGCTTGGACAACGGCCGTTTTACTGATATTGATTGCGCCGGTCTGGATTACCGCCAAGACCACCAAAAAATCTGCCAAGTTAGAGAAAGCGGATATCGAAAATCCGATTTCCAAAATGATTTTTGCTCTGGGGGGGGAGAAATTTTTGGCCCTCTCCGGCGTGCAAATCTCCGGGCGGGGAACGCTGGCGGGCAAAAGCCCGGTCAAAATCGACTTTGCGCAGGAAGGCCAAAAACTGCGCTCGCAGATTGAAACCAGCTTTTGGAGCTCCACCGAGGTTTTTGACGGGAACTCCGGCTGGCGGCGCTTCGGAGCCGAAAAGCCGTTCAAACTCACCCAAAGCCCGCTTGCCCTTTTCGCCCAAAACGGCCTTTCCCGCCTGCAAAAAATCGGCAATGAGTACTCCGAGATTGGGCGGGATACGCTCATCGACAAAACCCGCTGCTTTTGGGTCAAAAGCTTCGATTCCACCACTGGCGAACTCTGGATTTTTCTGGACGAAGAAACCTACCATCCCAAGGAGCTTTATTCCCCGGCCAATGGCATCACCGCCGCCCTGGCCGCCTACGAACCGGTGGAGGGAATCTACTTCCCCCGCCTAATCACCGTCCGCCGCGGGGCGCAAAATTACCTGGACTTGCAACTGGACACGGTGGCCATCAACCCCGCCTTTCCGGATTCTTTTTTCGCCTTCCCCCAAGAGTAGGGGCAGGACTTCGCTTGCCCCGAGGGAACTCGAGGGGTGCCTGCTCGTTTTCCTTCTTTGTCTTTGTAGGTGCGTATTGCGATACGCCCTTCCCCCTCTCCGTATCGGAGAGGGGGTCAGGGGGTGAGGTTGCAAATTCACTACAACTTCAGAGTGAATATCGCAAGGGAGGCTATTTATAGAGGGACGTGGTTCGGGCTAACCCCCAAGCCGCCATCCCTCTCGTGCATCGGGTCGGCTCGGCGCAACTGGCGTGACCGGGCCGAACCCCAAAAGGAGACCGAAAGCCGGTACCGACCATAATTCACGGTTTTCACTCTTTATGGGGTTGATTTCTCCTCAATGGTCGGGGGGAAAGGACAGCCGCTTTTTTTTAGCTAAACCCCCGCTTCTCCTTGAAAGGGAAAGCGGACATAGACCAGCCTTGCGCCCGCGCGGAGTCCGTCGCGCGCGGAGCAGTTCAACTACACAGGCGGCCGCACGGAGAGGACCTACCATAAAAAATGTCCCGTCTCCACTTTCACGGCTGTTTTAAAACCCGTCGCACGAAACAAAAGAAACAAAAAAAGGAAAGGCCAAGGGGCAGGCCCAACGGCCTGTCCCCCCTTCCCTTAACTTGCTCTTTCTGTCCCCCTGTGTTTAAGGGGGACGGAGACGAAGTCCCAGGGGGTGGTTTTCGTAGGGGCAGGTCTTGTGCCTGCCCGTTTTTGTAGGGGCAATTCATGAATTGCCTCACAATTTCCCCCTCTCCGCATCGGAGAGGGGGTCAGGGGGTGAGGTTGCCTTTCAATCCCTCCATTTTCCGCCGCTTTTTCGTATATTTAAACAGATAGATGATTAAACTCGTAACCACCCGCCCCAAGGAAAAAGCGCTTCTGGCCGGAGTTTCCAAAAACAGCGATTCATCCGAAACGCTGGCCGAATTGGGGGCCCTAACAACCTCCGCCGGGGCAATCGTCGTCGGCCAGGTTGCCCAAAGGCGCCACGCGCCGGACGCCGCCTATTTCATCGGCCGGGGAAAAGCGGAGGAAATCAAGGCCATTGCGGAGGAAACCTCCGCGAACGTCATCATTTTCGACGATGAATTAACCGGCGCGCAGGTGGCCAATCTGCAGGAACTGACCGGCGTCCGCACGATTGACCGGACGGATTTGATTCTGGATATCTTTGCCCAAAGGGCCAAAACCCGCGAGGCCAAAACGCAGGTGGAGCTGGCCCAACTGGAATATCTCCTCCCCCGGCTGGCGGGACGCTGGTCGCATTTGGAGCGGCAAGTCGGCGGCATCGGCACCCGCGGCCCCGGCGAAACCCAGTTGGAAACCGACCGCCGGCAGGTGCGCCACAAAATCACCCACTTGAAAAAAGTGCTGATGGAAATCGACCACCAAAGGGCCGTCCAGCACAAAAAGCGGAGCGAAGTGTACCGCGTCAGCTTGGTGGGATACACCAATGCGGGAAAATCCTCCCTTTTCAACTGCCTCACCCGCTCGCAGACCAAGGTGGAAGACCGCCTTTTTTCGACTTTGGATTCCACCACGCGGGTTCTCAAATTCCCCTACTTTCCAAAAGT
The DNA here is from genome assembly GCA_035574275.1 of Verrucomicrobiia bacterium. Lineage (NCBI taxonomy): Bacteria > Pseudomonadati > Verrucomicrobiota > Verrucomicrobiia > Verrucomicrobiia bacterium. The sequence continues at coordinate 26,518 of DATLYY010000026.1, read as the reverse complement.
GATTTTGACCGACACCGTCGGTTTCATCAAAAAACTGCCTACCCATCTGGTGGCCTCCTTCCGCTCCACCCTTTCCGAGGCGGCCGAGAGCGACCTGCTTCTGCATGTGGTGGATTTTTCGGGACCCAATTTCCGCGAAAACATCGCCGCCGTGCAGGAGATTTTAACGTCTTTGAAGGCCGACAAAATCCCCACCATTTTGGTGTTGAACAAGATCGACCGGCTCCCGCCCGATTCCTGCCCCCCTGAATTTAAGGGGGACGGAGACGAAGTCCCAAGGGGTGGTTCTACACAGTGGACGAATCTCCAATCTCAAATCTCCAATCTCTGCAGTCCGTGGGGTGTGGCCTTGGTATCGGCGGCAAAAGGCACCGGCGTTCTCAATTTGACCAACCAAATCGAATCTTTCTTGCGCTGGTCGGCTCAAAACCAAAACGGCCGTTCAGCCCGCTTGCTCCCCTCGTAAAAGCCCGCTTTTTCCGGTTAATCCTTCCCCTTTTTTTGCCGAAGATAGAAAGGGGATATAGCCGAATGGAAAACGAGAATCGCCGGGTTTTAATCGTGGATGACAACCCCAATATGTCCAATTTGTTGTCGGACATGCTGGAGGTGTTCGATTTCGCCTCCCAAAGGGCCGCCGACGGGGAAGAGGCGCTTTCCTTATTGAACGAGAAGGACTTCTCGCTTTTAATCACCGACCTGCGGATGCCCAAAATGACCGGTTTGGAGCTTCTAAGGGCGGTCAAAGACAAATTCCCCGAGCTTCCCGTGGTGGTGATAACCGGCTACTCGACCGAGGCGACCGAACAGGAGCTGGTGGACGCCAAAGCGGACGGTTTTCTGAACAAGCCCTTCCGGATGAACGACATAGAGTCGGTTTTGCGAAAATTCTCCCTGATGGAATAGTCCCCGGGCGGGGCGCCTTCCCTTTATTTTCTTTAATAAATCAAGTTTTTCGACTCAAATTCACTTTTTTTTGCAACCTTTTTCGACGAGCCCCCGTAATCTGTAATCGAAGGCAGCACTCCGCCTGCCCCTCGGTACGGGGGGATGATATCCCAACTTATTCGCTTAGGACCCATCTGTCTGTCTATGCGTGTGTCCATTCGGCTGGGCGGTGGGGGAGTGCTGTCTCCGAGGGAAAAAAGCTTGAAAAGCTCTTGGCGCCCTGCGCGAGAGGGGTACCAAAAAGGGGGTAATTCGAGGGAGAAACGGCTTCCGGAAGGAGGCCGTTTGCTTTTTTACCGAAAGGCGGGTGTTTTTTTGGCCGCAAAGAGGGACCGACCGAAAAGCCCCCCCCAGAGAAAAACCGGGATAACCTGCCCCAGAAAGACCAAAAGCGGGATTTCGTATCGGGTATAAACAGCGGGGGGGAAAAGGCGGGCAATCCAGTTTTCCTTCAACAAAGCCGCTTCGTACTGCCCCAAAAATTCATACACGGCCACCACGATAAAAATCGAATAAAGGAAAAAAAGAAGAGCCGCCCCCAAAACGGTCAGAAAAATCCTTTTTTGGGCTTTCCAATTCCTGGGTCCCGGAAAGGCGATGGCCAAAGTGAGGAAGGTGACCAAAGGATAGCCGTATTGCACGGCATCCACCACCCCGCGGGCGGTCAAAACCTGACGGGCCGCCGGGTCGTAAAAACTGATTTCGTAGCGTATCCCGTCGTCGTACTCAATGCGGCCGACCGAGCAGTCTTCGACCAGCGGGATGAGTTTTCCAGCCGTCTTTCCCAAAAACAGGTGATATTGTTCCGCGGCCAAAAGCCACATGGCAAAGACCGTCAGATAGATAACAATAACTTTAACGGCCGTCTTCAGCGTTTTTGGCATTGCCTGCTCCCGTAAACCGTTCCGCCCAGAACCACCAGAGCGCCATCCCCATGACGATTACAAAGGTCTGTCCGGCGTAGTTGTGGGCTTCCGGCAGAATTTCCGGTTTTACCATCGCCACTATAAACAACCCGATTACCCGGACCTGGTTGATTGTGAAAATCCCGACCAACCCCAAAATCAGGCCAACGAGTTTTTGCCTCCATTCGGTCGGAAAGGCCAAAATGGCCGAAAAGTAGAGTGCCATGGCCTCCGCCCCGTTGCAGCCGGTGGCAATCGAAAGGGGATTTCCATTAACCGTCACAATAGTTCCGGCTTGGAGGGCTGCCTGTCCGAAAAGTCTGAAAATCGAAGCGGCCACGAAGGCAACCAAGCTGGTGTAGGGGGCGATGAAGTGCCGGAAAGCCCAGCCGTTGTTAAAAACCCAGAAGAAGAAAACCAGCGCGCCAAAGAAAACAAAAACGGCTTTCAGCAGGGCGGCCCGCCCGGATTTTGTCGTTTGGAAAGCGCCGGTCATCAAATCAAAATATAAGCCCGTCCCGAAATTTCGGGACGGGCTTATTTTTTCGTCCTTCCGGTTTTAAGCTTTCGCCCTTGCCGGTTTCCGTTTCCGCCGGATAAACCAGACCAGACTCGCCAGAAGCAGGGTGGCGAAGAGAATCAATCCCCATTCCGAAAGGGTCGGGATCTGGGTGGCCGTCAGCTTGAAGTACTGGCCCGCCTTGCTGAAGGCGCTGCCTTCCACATCCGAGTTCACTTCCTGCCCGTTGAGCGTGATTACCAAAGCGCCGCCCGGCGGATTGTTTTGAACCTCGAACTCATTCGGGCTGCCTATCACCGGGGTAACCGTAAAGCTGGAAAGGCTGTCCCCCACGGCCACGATCCGATTGCGCACGGTGCTCGGGCTGTCACCGTCAAACGTGCTGAAAATAAGCATTTCGCTGGCCGCCGGGGCTCCGGCCGGCCGGGCCAGAAAACCGCCGGAAAAAGTCAGCGTGTCGATGGCATCCGTCGAGCCGGTCCCGCTGATAATCACCCGCGCACCCCAAGCAAGACCGGCTTGAAAAAGTATAGCGAAAGTGAGAATTGCCACAAAAAATTTTTTTCTGAAACTCATTTGACCTCCTTTTTTGACCCAAAGAAAAAGCACAAAAACCCGACGTTCAAAATGAACAGGTCAAAACCCCCTCGGTTCTGACAGTTAATTCACCTTAAAGTTAAGGCCCGGTTGGGGCTTGTCAAGCTTTTTCTGGAAGGGCTGCCGGTGCCGGTATTACCGGGTTTGCTACTTCAAAATGCGGAACAGCCGCCCTTGGGCCTGATTCAGAAGCTTTTTTGCTTCCGGGGCGGAAACCTTCTTTTGTGCCATCACCAAGGCGGTCTTTAAATGCCCCCCGGCCTCCTGAAGCAGGCAGGAGGCACGCTTGTAGGACAACCCAGTCAAATCAATCAAAGTCTTTTTGGCCCGCTCCACGAGCTTTTCCGAAGTCCCTCTCAAATCCACCATCACGTTGCCATAGGTTTTTCCCAGTTTCACCATCGCCGCGGTTGAAATCATGTTCAAGATTAGTTTTTGGGCCGTGCCGGCTTTCATCCGGGTGGAGCCCGCCACAACCTCCGGGCCGACAACGACGGAGATATTCACGTCTGCCGGGATTGGGACGACCGGCTTCGGGTTGGCAGAAATAAATATTGTTTTGGCCTTCTTCTTCCGGGCATAGCTTAAAGCCGCCGCCACATAAGGGGTTCGGCGGGAGGCGGAAATTCCTATGACCAAATCGCCCGAGTCCGGCCTTTCTTTCTTCAAATCCGAAACAGCCGCCCACTTATCATCCTCCACTCCTTCCCGGGAACGGACGAGTGTTGGGTATCCCCCGGCAATCAACCCCTTGATTCGCCGATGGTCGGCACCAAATGTGGGGGGAAGCTCGGAGGCATCCAGAACCCCCAGCCGGCCGGAGGTCCCGGCTCCAACATAAAAAATCCGCCCACCGTTTTGATAGGTTTGATAGTAAAGTTCGGAAGCCCGGGCAATCTGCGGCAGTTTTTTGGCCACGGCGGCGGGCACCCGGCGGTCTTCGGCGTTGATGATTTTCAAAACTTGCAGGGTGGGGAGCCGGTCAATCCGCCGGGAACGAGGATTTTTTTTCTCGGTAATCAGTTTTTTCAACTGGTTGAAAACCTTTTTTGACACGGCTCGAAGATACGAGCGGAGGTGAAAAAGGCAACTTGCAAAAGATGGAGGCGGGTTTTACCTTCCCGTGCGATGCACAAGGTCCGGCGTATGGTTCTCGGTCTTTCGTTTTTGGTTTTCAGTTTTGGTTCCGTTTCCCAATCGCAGCCGAACGTCAAGGGAGCACCGATGGAAGAGAAAATAAGAGCGGCGCAAAAATATCTGCGGGAAAACAACCTGGATGGCTGGCTGCTCTACGATTTCCGCCGCTCCAACCCGATGGCCGCCGAGTTTATGGGCATCCGCGGCCAGCAGACCCGCCGCTGGTTTTACTTCATTCCCAAGAAGGGGGAACCGCAGGGATTGTACCATCGTATCGAATACCACAACTTCGACGGCATTCCGGGGAAGCGGGAGCTTTTTTCCGCCTGGAAGGAACTGGAGGCCAAGCTGGCCAGAATGCTTGCTGGCGTCAATAAAGTGGCGATGGAATATTCTCCCAAGAATGCCATCCCTTACGTCTCCCGTGTGGATGCGGGCACCGTCGAACTGGTGCGTTCTTTGGGGGTCGAAGTGGTCTCGTCCGCCGATTTGGTGCAAGCCTTTCAAGCCGTTTTGACCCCGGCGGAATACCAAACCCACCTGTATGCGGTAAAATCCCTGAATGAGATCAAGGACAAGGCGTTTGCCCAGATTGCCGCAAAAATCAAAGCCGGCCAGTCGACCGATGAGTACGAAGTCCAGCAGTTCATCTGGAACTACTATTCCGAATACGGGATGACCGCCGACTCCCCGCCGATAGTGGCGGTGAATGCCAACGCCGCCAACCCACATTATCTGCCGACGGCGGAAGTTTTTTCCCCGATTAAGAAAGGGGATTTGGTTCTAATCGATATGTGGGCCAAAAAGGACACCGCCGGCGCAATTTACGGTGATATGACCTGGATGGGCTACGTCGGAGACAAACTGCCGGAAGAGATTGCCAAAATCTGGGCGGTGGAAGTCGAAGCGCGGGACAAAGCCATTCAATTCGTGACGGAACGGATGGCCAAAGGCCAAAAAACCTTCGGCTATGAAGTGGATGACGTGGCCCGCGGAGTAATCGAAAAAGCGGGCTTTGGCTCCAATTTCACCCACCGCACGGGGCATTCCATCGGCGTTGAGGTGCACGGCAACGGAGTGAACATCGATAATTTTGAAACCCATGACCGCCGGGAGCTGGTGCCGGGGGTCTGCTTTTCCATCGAACCGGGGATTTACTTCGAGGGGAAATACGGCTTTCGTTCTGAAATTGACATGTTCATCCACTCCGGCCGGGCGGAAGTAACCACCCAGCCGGTGCAGAAAGAGATTTTGCTGCTTTTGAAGCAGGGCGAAGGCATGAATCTCCCCAACGGGGACTAATTAAGGTTAAAATCCGGTGACTTCCCGGAAAATGCCTATTTTTTTCTTGCGGTAAGGAAAGCTCCGCGAAAATGACCAGGCCACATTCTCGCGCAATACGTCCACGGAGCCGGCTTTGTCCCCCTTTTGTTCAAAATCCTCTTGCCAAACCAACTTCCCTTCCTGCGCATCGTAAATGGAGAGCTTGGCCTTGATTTCGCTGCCTGCCGTCGTGACCGTGTCGAAAACCGCCTTTTCCGCCGCCTGCTCCAGCATGCTCCGGTTTACGTACTTGAGCAAACTCCCCTTCACCACTGCATCCACCCCCAAAAGCCGGCACAAATCAGCGCCCGGCAGCCGGGCGGCCTCCTCGGCACTTAGGTTGTGCCGGGCTAAAATCTTGTCCGTTTCGGCGATGTCCTGAATTTCCACGGTGAATTCATCTTGGTGACGGGCCATCTCGGAATAAATCTCCTCCCGAAGCACTTCATCCGCCCGCTCCCCTTCCGGCTCGGTGGAAAGGTTGGATAACGGGGCAATCGCCACCAAGCTGGCACGCGGTTTGTAAGTGGACTCAAAATCCTCCACCACATACGGTTTACCGCAGCCAGAAAGAAGACAAAGGCCAAAAAATAAGGCGAGAGGCTTTTGCCAATCTTGTTGAGAATCAGAAACCGGGTGCTTCACGTCTTTCCCTTCTCCCTCCGGGCCTCTCACTGTTTATACCGCAGGGGCCCACCGGAGTTTCGCTTCGAAAACTACATCTTTGCGTACTTCGGCCCGCTTCCCCCTTCGCGCGGGGTCCAGCGGGGGGCCAGAACGTCGGTCGCCTTGCAGTCGATGCAGTTGGGCGGGTTGATGTGCAGCTTGCCATCAACAACCTCATAGACGCCCGCCGGGCAGAGCTGGGCGTAAAACTCGCCGACAACAGGGTTAACATCCTTGGCCGCCAAAAGATGGGAGGGAATGTTATCCCGGGTGGCGTTTTTGGACTTGAAAACAGCGTCCAGTTTGCGAAAGGTCAATTTTCCATCCGGCGTGAAGGGCTTCGGCTGACCGGAATAACGAAGCGCCTCGCTGTCCGGCTCGACTTTAATCTGTCCGCCGAAAAACGCCCCGTGAGTTACGTATGAAAGCCCGGCCTTGAGGCTGCCGAGCCAAAAGCCGGATTTGAACGCCAAACGCATATTCCGCCTTCGGTGCAAATCCTTGAGGATTATGCTTTCTTTAACCGCACGATCGTAACTTGACAAACTCTCCACCGAAAAATCTTTTTTCTTCAACGCCTCGAAAATCGTTTTGGCCGCGAGGATGCCGGAAGTCATTGCATAGTGAACCCCTTTGAGCGAGGCAACCTCCACAAACCCGGCGGTATCACCGGTCAATACGACTCCAGCGCCGGAAAGGCGGACAGGAAGCGACCAATATCCCCCCTCCGGAATCGTTTTGGCCCCCCATTCTAACAGCTCTCCCCCTTCAAAGTAGGGGCGGAAGAAGGGATGCAGCTTCATTTCCTGCAAAAGCTGATGGACGTTGGTTGCGGCATTCGGATAATCCAGCCCGACCACCAGCCCAATGGCAACCTGATTTTCCTGCAGAGGATAGAAAAAACTCCCGCCGAAAGTTTTTGTATCCAAAGGCCAGCCCATTGTATGCACCACGGTGTCCAAGGGCTTTTTCAACTGCCACACTTCCTTGACTCCCAAAGCATAAATCTGGGGGTTCGGCGAAGAGATATTCTGCCATTTTAGATAGGCCTGGGTCAAATAGCCGCGCGTCCCTTCTCCCAAAACGACGATTTTGGCGGCGATGTCCGTTCCGGGCTGGAAGTTGGGGAGTTCCGAGCCGTCCCGGTTCCGTCCCGAATCGGCCGTGCGCACCCCGATGACGGCGCTGTCCTTGGCCAAAAGCGTTCTCACCGGAAAGCCGGTGAAAATCTCCACCCCCATATTCTGCGCCTGCTGGGCCAGCCAGCGCACCACCTCGCAAAGCGAAGCCACATAGTTGCCGTGGTTTTTCATCGTCGGGGGGGTGGGCAATCGAACGGCCGATTTCTCGGTCAAAAACAAAACCTTGTCCCTTTGCACCGGCCCGGCGAAGGGGATTTCATGCATCGGCAATTCGGGAAAAAGCTCCTTAAACGGCAGGGGATTGATGACCGCCCCGGAAAGAATGTGGTGCCCCACCTCGGCCGATTTTTCCACGATGCCGATGGTGAAGTTGCCAAGTGCGCCGCCGGTCCTCTCGTTTTCGGACTTGACCAGCTGCGCCAGCTTTATAGCCCCCGCCAAGGAGGCCGGCCCGCAGCCGACAAATAGCACGTCAAATTCCACCCCTTCAGACGAGGGGGCTTCCTGCAAAATGATTTGTTCTACGGGCAGCTCCGGCTGAAAATCGGCCGGACGGAACGATTTACCCTCCATTGCGGGAGAGTATATAACGCATCCCGATCCCCCACAAGCGCAATCGGCTACCAAAAACCGGCTTTGTTGACTACTTTACCCTAAGTATGCCCGGAGAAATTTTGGAACTGACGATTGAAAAACTGGTCTATCCCGGCCGTTCGTTGGCTCGGCACAACGGAAGAGCGGTCTTTCTGGACTACGGTCTGCCCGGGGAACTTGTGAAGGCCGAAATTTTGCGCCGCCGTAAGGGTTTTCTCGAAGGCCGTTTGCTGGAAGTATTAACACCCTCTGCCGACCGCATCCCTCCCCGCTGCTCGCACTTCGGCACCTGTGGCGGCTGTGTTTATCAAGATTTCAACTATGAAAAGCAAATACAAGAGAAAGAAAAGTTAGTACGCGAGAGCTTACAAAAACTGGGCGGCTTTCCCAACCCGCCGGTGGAGCCGATTATCCCCTCGCCGGACACGTTTTTCTACCGCAACAAAATGGAATTTTCCTTTGCCGACCAAAATGGAAAACTGGTTTTGGGCCTCCACGAGCGGGGTCATTTTGAAAAAATGTTTAACGTGGAGTCCTGCTTTCTCCAGTCCGAACTCTCCAACCAAATTGTCGCCTTCTGCCGCGACTTTTTCACCCGCTCCGGACTTCCCGGCTACAATTGGCACACGCACGAAGGTTTTTTGCGCTTTCTGGTCATACGCGAAGGAAAAAACACCGATGAGGTAATGGTCGCTCTCGTGACCGCCAAAGGGGAAGCTGACCTGAAAGCTTGGGCGCAGGAGCTTGTACGAAGTTTCCCGCAAATCACGTCCGTTCTGCACCTGATCAACCCCACCAAGGCCCAGATCGCCACTGGCGAAGAAGAGATTGTTCTGTGGGGAAAACCGTTTATCAAGGAGAAAATCGGGAAATTCAACTTTTTTCTTTCCGCCAAAACTTTTTTGCAGACCAACTCCCGCCAAACCGAAAAGCCGTACCAAACGGCGTTGGAGGTGTGCGTGCTTTCCGGAAAGGAGAGTGTTTTAGACCTCTACTGCGGCGCGGGAACCATTTCCATTTTCGTTTCGCCCTACGCCAAAGAAGTGGAAGGAGTGGAAATCGTGCCGGAGGCGATTGAAATGGCCGAGAAAAACAAAAAAGAAAACGGTGTGGAAAACGTGCGTTTTGTTTTAGGCGAAGCCCGCAAGATTGCCAAGCAGTACCGGCTGGATAGCCGAAAGTTCGACCGGATAATCGTGGATCCCCCTCGCGCCGGTTTGCACCCGAAAGTGATTCGGGACGTTCTGCCGCTCGGCGCCGAAAAAATTACCTACGTCTCCTGCAACCCCACCACCTTCGCCCGCGACGCCAAACTTTTTGCCGAAGGGGGCTACCGACTCAAGCGGGTGATTCCGGTCGATATGTACCCTCATACGTTTCATGTGGAATTGGTAAGTTCATTGGAGAAAGCCTGAACCGCTAATTCCCCGGCTCTTCTTCGCTGTCAAATAAAAGAAAAGCTCCGATAACGAGGAGAAAAACTACAATGGCGATTAAGGCAAAAATCACCGGGCGCTGAACCGGTCCTTCCACGGCACACTACGCAAAAGCACGAGAGAGCCTTCCCGCCAGACGTACACATCAGCGACGGGCAGTTCGCCAACCGACGCTTCCGCCCAGTCGTTCCGTATCTTTTCCCGTGCGACTACTATCGCCTGTCCGCCCGCTTCGTCCACCAAGGCGAACTCCGGAAACTGGGGAGAAAAACTGGCCGCTTCCACAAATTGCCCGTTGCGCTGGATGATAATGCGGGTCTTCACCCCGCCCCCGCGCGAACCCCAAACCACCAGACATTGCCCCGAATCGGAACGCTCCAACTGCATCCCCTCGATGTACTGGTAATCCTCCTCGTTCGGGGCGTAGGGGGAAAAGGAGCGGGAAAAAACAACCTCCCCGTCGGCGCTGTCTTTGGTTATCACCAGTTTCCAGATGCGGTAGTGGGGCAGCTCATAGGCCGAACAGAGGTAGGCCGAACCGTCGCCGTTGAAATAGCAGGTCTGGGCCGCCACCAGCTTCTTTTCATCCTCGCTTTTTATCCCAAAGCCGTCAAACTTCCACGTCCCAGATTCATAAACGAATTTCAATATCTCAATCGGATGATAGGCCGAGGCCCGCGGGCCGAAGGTTTCGATGTAAACGCTGGCCGTATCCAAGGTCCAGACCACGGCGTCCAGAATCCGGGCCGAATCGAAACGCACCACCGGCTGCATCCAGTCCTGATACCGGGAGGGACCGTCCACCCCCACAAAGCGGTGGAGGCTTTTCAGCGAGTCGGAAAACAACCAATAATTGGCGGAGTCGGTCCGCATCACCGTGTTCCACAAAAACTGCAATCCCTTCTGGGTGACGCTGTCCTTGGCCCCCTGCTCCGGGCTTTCCTGCGCCTGCACTTCATGAGAAAAGACCAGGAAGAGGAAGCAAACCACCCCCCAAACCGCCCTTTTTAGACGCCTGTTTTTGACCATATAATTCCTTAAGATTATCGACCAAAACCCGATTTTCGTTTATGCCATAAAACCGCTTGCTTCGCGCCTTTTCGAGCGTATAATAGGAGCGTAGAGGGGTACCGGTTAAAGAAAAAAACATGCCGAATAAGGTGAAAAATGGTTGAAAAAGAGCTTGCGCATTCCGATATCGAAGCGGCCCGTCGCTTGAAAGAAGCCAAAGAGAGAATTGATGCCGAGGTCTCCAAAGTCATCGTCGGCCAGAAGGAGGTCATCGAGGAGCTTTTGATCGCCCTTTTGGCCGGCGGCCACTGTTTATTAATCGGCGTTCCCGGCTTGGCCAAAACGCTTTTGATTTCCACTTTGGCCAAGGTTTTGGACTTGAAGTTTTCCAGAATCCAGTTCACTCCGGACTTGATGCCTTCCGACATCACCGGCGGGGAGATTCTGGAAGAGGATAAAACCACCGGCAAACGGGCCTTCCGGTTCGTAAAGGGGCCGATTTTCGCCAATATCATCCTGGCGGACGAAATCAACCGCACCCCCCCCAAAACGCAGGCGGCGCTCTTGCAGGCGATGCAGGAGTACGAAGTCACCGCCGCCGGCCAGACCTTTCCGCTCGATTTGCCTTTCTTTGTTTTGGCCACCCAAAACCCGATTGAACAGGAAGGCACTTATCCCCTTCCGGAAGCGCAGCTTGACCGCTTTATGTTCAACGTTTTGATTGGCTACCCCTCGGACAAGGACGAGGAAACCATCGTCCGCACCACCACTTCGGCTATGGATGCCCAGTTGAGCAAGGTGATGTCCGCGCCGGAGATTCTGTCCTTGCAAAAGCTGGTGCGTAAAGTTCCGGTGGCCGATTCCATCATTCAATATGCGGTACGATTGGCAAGGGCCACACGCCCATTGGAAAACGGCACCCACGAATACATTAAAAACTGGGTCTCTTGGGGGGCCGGCCCGCGCGCCTCGCAGTATATGATTTTGGGGGCTAAGGTAAAGGCGATTCTTTCCGGCCGTTTTTCGCCGTCTATCGAAGACGTCCGCTTCTGCGCCCACCCGGTTTTGCGCCACCGCATCGTCGCCTCTTTCAATGCCGAAGCGGACGGCGTCGGCACCACCGAAATCATCTCCCGACTTTTGCAGGACGTAAAGGAATAATACTTGTGTCCTCCGCAACATCAATGCAAAAGCCGCCCTTGTCATTCCGAGCCCCGACTTTCGGGGCGAGGAATCTGGGATGGGTGGGGAAACACCCCACTCCTCCCGGATGTCTCGCTGTGCTCGGCATGACAAAGTGAGCATTTTTTAATGCCGGAGACCTCCAAAAAATTCCTTTTCCCGGAAGCGATCTCCAAAATCAAGGGGCTGGAGTTCAAGGCCCGCTTGATTGTGGAAGGGTTCATCACCGGCCTGCACAAAAGCCCCTACCACGGCTTTTCGGTGGAGTTCGCCGAGCACCGCCCCTATATGACCGGCGACTCGGTTAAAAATCTGGACTGGAAGATTTTTGCCAAGCGGGATCGCTACTTCGTCAAGGAATTCGAGGAGGAAACCAACTTAAAGGCCTATCTGCTTTTGGACTGCTCCGCTTCAATGGGCTACAGTTCGCAAAAAATCTCGAAGTTTGAATATGCCTCCTATCTGGCCGCCGCGCTGGCTTACCTTTTAATCCGCCAAAAGGATGCCGTGGGACTGGTGACCTACGACCAGGCCATTAAAGGCTACCTGCCTCCGAGTTCCAAACGGGTGCACTTGGGCCCACTTTTGACCACCCTCGAGCATACCCAACCCTCGTCCAAGACAAAAACGGCCCCCACGCTGCATCAAATGGCCGAGCGGATTAAACGGAAAGGGCTGGTGATCCTGTTGTCCGATTTGCTGGATAATCCGGAGGAGGTGCTTTTTGGTTTGAAGCATTTCCGCCACAAGGGGCACGAGGTGATCGTTTTTCATATTCTGGATCCGATGGAGCGCACTTTTGCCTTTCACAAGGAGGCGATTTTCGAGGATTTGGAAACCGGCGAAAAAATCAACACCCTCCCCTGGCAGGTACGCCGGGAGTATCAAAAGGCGGTGGAGGAGTTTTCCCGCCATTATTTGTCCGAATGCCGCAAAAATTTAATCGACTACCAGCTCTTGGACACGTCGATGCCGTTTGACCGCGCCCTTTTCGGCTACATCGCCAAACGGGAACGGCTCTTCTAAAAATCAGGAAATTAATTTAAGATTCGACGAATAGGCGGATTACAGAAGCCAATGTGCCGCCAACACATTCCGTAGTATTATCGAAACAAACTTCTCGGATCAGTAAGCTTTCCCGTCAAAGCGGAGGCCAGACCGGTCAAATACGAGCCGGTCCAGACGTTGCGCGGGTTCAAATGCTCCAGGCAGGCCCGATCCGTGGTGGAAAAAATCTTCCCCGTCCAGGAAACCGGATTGCTCCCCGGCGGGAAAACATAGGCCCCCGCCCCAACCAGCGTATCCATAACCCCTTTGCGCGCCGCCTTGCGGTAAACGGTTCGCGAGGCAGGAAAGATGGAAAGTTCCACCCCCTCCGCCACCACCCGGTTTTCCAGAAGCCGGGCGATGGTTTCTAAATCCTCCAGATTTCCGCTCTGGCAGCCGCCGATAAAGACCCGCTCCACGTTCCGGTCCGAAAAACCGGAAACCGGTTCGCCGACCAGCCCCTCCGGGTAATGGCGGACTTGCGGCTCGACCGTGGATAAATCGAGCGATAGTTGTGGCACCTTCCAATCCCCCAGCCGCGGCTCGGGTGCGGGGGGCTTCTGCGCGGCGACGGTGACTGATTGAAAGTGAAGCTCGCTTGCTAGATTGGCTAAATTGAAGCGCTCTTCCGCCGATAGCATATCGACTCCCTCCCCCAAAATCTCCACCAAGCCGTTCCAGTCCCAGGAAGGGGAAATTTTCCCCTGTAAATTAAGAACCACGTCGGCTGCCGTCACTCCCTGGGGAAGCTTGCCGGTGAGGACAATCTGGTACACCTTCGGCACGGTCAAAGCAATCGGATGTCCTTCCGCCAACCGCTCCCGCTCGGTGGGAAAAACGACCGCGCCAAAGCCGGAAAGAGCGGAAAGATGGTGCCCGGCGGATCCCACCAATTCAAACGGTCGGGGAAGCCGCTGTTCAAAAAGCAGTTGATGAAAAACGCCGTCCCCGGCGGAAAAAACCCGCCCTTCGATTTTTTCCTCCCCTCGGATGGTGCCGGAGCCGGAACGGACGAGCGGGTTGAAAAACTCAAACAGATTCACCGGATAGGGGCGTTCCAGTTCCGGCCAGTCCGGCAACTCCTCTGGCGCCAGCCAGACCGCCCCCCGGTCGGGCATCACCTCCAGTTGTTCCCCCACCTGTATTTCTTTTCCCGGCAGTTTTTCCGACAAAACCTGCTCCAAAACGGTGGCCTTTTTGTAGGCCTCGCGGCGCGGCAGCCCGATTCCCAAATCCAGTTGATGCAGCTTCAAAACCTTTGGTTTTTCAACCAGCCCGTACACCCTCCGCCAGCGGTAAAAGGCGGCTTTGGAAATCCCCAAAAGCAGCCCGGCCTGTACGTCCGAGCCGGTCTCCTCCCAGGCGGACTGGATTTGATAACGGGAAAATTTTGGCTCGGAGACCTTGGGCACATCCTTCTTGCGCATCCAGTAGGAAACCAGATAGGGGGGAACTCCGCCGAGCGCCTCGCCGATCCGCTCGTAGGTTTTGTGCTTTTTCTGCAGCTCCACCAGTTGCGTTTTGGTTGGGATTTTGCTCATTTTCGTTGGCCCCGCATATGGGGATATAATAAATCATAAATTTTTTGCAACCCCACCGAGAAAACTTTTGTTTTTCCGACCACCGGCATAAAGTTGGCGTCCCCCGGCCAGCGGGGAACCACGTGCAAATGCAGATGCCCGGCCACCCCGGCGCCGGCGGCCCGCCCCAAATTCATTCCGAGATTGAACCCCTCCGGCCGCATCGTTTTTTTCATCGCGCCGATCGATTTCGCCGCCAGCTCCATCATCTCCGCCGACTCCTCTTCCGCCAAATCAGAAAGCTCGGCGATATGCCGGTTGGGGACAATCATCAAATGCCCGCTGGTGTAGGGGTACAGGTTCATAATGATAAAACTCCGCTCGCCCCGAAAAAGAATAAAGTCCGCCTTATCCTTCTTTCGCTTCAAGCGGCGGCAAAAGATGCAACCCCTCTCCTTTTCCCCAAAAATAAACCCCTCCCGCCAGGGGGCCCAGATGGCCGGAAGCGTGAATTTTTGTTCCGTTCTTGACATCGCCGTTCGGCCGGGAAGATAACATTTCCGGCCGAGTCGAAAAAGACGCAATTTATTGCACGGAGCCGGATTCTTCCCTTTTCACTCGAAAATCCCTATTTTCCCCCCGTTTATGCCGGGCCGTTTTTGCCGAACACTTAGATAGGGATATGAAAATTCACGACATTTCCGTGCGGATTTCCCCGGAACTGGTGGTTTATCCCGGCGACCCGCCGGTGGAGATTGTGCCGTTGACGCAGGTGGGCCCGGCCGGAGACCCGAACACCTCCCGGCTCTGTTTATCCACGCACGCCGGCACCCATATCGACCCCCCCTATCATTTGCTGGCGGACGGAACCAAGGCAAACGAAATCCCGCTGGATACCTTAATCGGGGAATGCGAGGTGGTGGATATCGGCATCGAGGATGAAATCACCCTGCCCGTTTTGCAAAGGCACAAATTCACCGCCGAACGGGTGATTTTCAAGACCAAGAACTCCTTTTTATGGGAACGGAAGGAGTTTTCCCGCAACTACACCTATTTGACCACGGCCGCCGCCGAATATCTGGCCACCCGCAAACTGAAGCTGGTCGGCATCGATTATCTCTCGATTGAAAAGTTCGACGCCAAAACACTGCAAAGCCATCTCGCCCTGCTCAAGGCCGGCACCGTGATTTTGGAGGGGGTTAATCTTTCCTACGTTAAGCCCGGGAAATACGAGCTTTTTTGCCTGCCGTTGAAAATCAAGGACGGCGACGGCGCCCCCGCCCGGGCGGTTTTAATCGAGCGGTAAAAAACCCTTTTTGCTCTCAAACAAGCCGCTGAAAAACCAGCACTTATCCAAATTGTTTCGCGTGAAACAATTTTGTTTCAGGCATTTTTGATTTAAAACCGCCACAATTTTGGTGGCAAAGTTGTTGTAAATTCGACAATTGCTTAAATTGGGTGCAAGCGGAAAAAGGAGGCAGAATGAAATGGATAACCCGTGAAAAAGTGAAAGTGGACCGGGTGGCCTGTCCGTGGCTGATATGCAAATTCGTGGACCCGAAGGCGGAGTTTTTGTTCGTGCCGGCGGAAAAAGTGCAGGAAATGACCGAAAAGGAGGGGGCGATTCCCTTCGATGCCCCCGGCGTGGAGTTGGGGCATCACGACGGCAAATGCAGTTTTGAGGCGATTTTGGCCAAGTACCACATTCACGACCCGGCGGTTGAAATGCTGGCCCAAATCGTCCACGGGGCGGACCTGCAGTCCGACCTGTACGGCCGCCCGGAGGCCCCGGGGCTGAAAGCCATCGCCGAAGGGTTCCGCACCTTGGGCCTGAAAAACGACCATGAGATTTTGGAAAAAGAGTTTATTGTGTATGATGCGTTGTATGGGTATTGCAGAGAAAAGGTGAAATGAACCGGTGAAGGCTGCCCGACTCGTTGCAGGTTTTGTTTTGGCGGGAATTGTGAGTGCGGCGACCCTGCATGCACAGGACTTGGGCACCCCGCGCAAGTTGTGGTGGTTAAACATTGGGGCCGGGTTTTCATCCGGCGTGGAGCCGGGACTTCCCGGTATCGGACTCGGCCTGTCCTACAAACACAACCCCGGGCTTTTTTCGCTGCGCACCGCTTACTTCGAAGAATTCCAAATCTGCCTTTTTGGTGGATGCGGCAATCCGGACCGGGCGTGGGACGCGGGCGCACTTTACGGCGTAATCACAAAAAGCAGGACAACTTTTGCGTCGGCTTCGGCCGGAATCGGCCTGGCTGGCGGACGGCGCGGAGGGGAAAAGAGTTTCACAACCGTTGGCATACCCCTCGAAACCCAGCTTTTTGTGACCCCTTTCCGCCACGCGAATGTAGGCTTTGGTCTCTACGGACTTGGAGACATCAACCCCAAAAAGTCTTTCTGGGGTGCGCTTTTCTGCCTGCAAGTCGGCCGTTTGAAATAGATTACACTTAGTAATGATTGATGAAATTCTGAGCTATCGGGAAATGTGCGACAAGGAGAATGTTCAAACTCTCCAGCGGGGAATGAACTTTAGACTTAATCCAAACTATTCGGTAATTTTGATGTCCCAAAGAAAAAATGCGCCCTATCGGGACAAAATCCTTAAGAATGGGGTAGCGATTGAATACGAAGGCCATGACACCCCAAAAGTGAAGGGGATCAAAAATCCAAAGCGTCTCGACCAACCGCTTCAATATCCTTCCGGCCAGTTAACGCAGAACGGTTTTTTTGTAAGAAGCGTGGAAGGTTACAAAAGCGGAACGCAAAAACCGGAACGTGTCAAGGTGTATGAAAAAATACTTTCGGGGGTATGGTCGCTCAAGGGAATTTTTGATTTGGTGGATTACAGAATCGTGGAAGACGGCAGACGCAAAACCTTCCGATTCATTCTAACGCTCTCCGAATCGCCGCAGCCCAAGACCAGTCAAAACAACTCTTTAACACCGCGTTCAAGACTGATTCCCTCAGAAATCAAAAAAGAAGTGTGGAAGCGGGACGGCGGAAAGTGCGTTATCTGTGGCGCAGGTGATGAACTGCATTTTGACCATGACTTGCCGTATTCAAAAGGGGGCACAAGCATTACGGCAGCCAACGTGAAACTCCTTTGCGCCCGCCACAATCTTCAGAAGTCCGACAAAATACAGTAGCTCAACAACGGCCAGAAAGACAGATTTTACAGCCACTCCATCTTTTTGTACCAGTCGTAGGTGACCTGCGCGCCGTCGGGGAGGGGGTAGCGGGTCTGGTAGCCGAAGGTTTTTTCCGCCTTGGAAACGTCGCAGGTCCAGAATTTTTGCGACAAATCCAAGGCCTTCCAGCGGGAAATGAGCGCAGCCCGGCCGAAAAGCCCGGCGACAAACTGGTTGGTTTCCCCGGCGGCGAGGAGAAACCATTTTGGAATCCGCAAAGGCCGCCCCGCCTTGCCGCAGGCAAAAGCGATGATCTGCCCCGCCTCCCGCCAGGAGTAGATTTTATTTTCCGCCAGAAAGAAAACCTCCCCGGAGGCCTTCGGCTCTTCCGCCGCGGCGATAATCCCTTCCACCAAATCGAAAACGGAGACGATGGAAACGAAGCTGTCCCCCTTGCCAACCAAGGGATAAAAGCCGCGCGCCGCCAGCCGGAAGTAAGTGAACATGCCGCGGTCGCGCGGGCCGTAGATGGCGGGGGGGCGAACCACCGTCACCGGAAATTTTTCGGCGTGCTTCAACGTTTCAATCTCCCCCTCCCATTTCGACTCCCCGTA
Organism: Verrucomicrobiia bacterium; assembly: GCA_035574275.1. NCBI lineage: Bacteria > Pseudomonadati > Verrucomicrobiota > Verrucomicrobiia > Verrucomicrobiia bacterium. The sequence continues at coordinate 8,739 of DATLYY010000026.1, read as the reverse complement.
GGGGGTGATGGGATTGCAGGCGTCGCTTTCCTTTTTCGGACGCCCGTCCAAAGAAGGCCCGGCGGCGGCCATTGAGGAAACGTACACAAAGCGGGAAAGTTTGGGGTTGGCGGCGGCGACCGCCTCCAGCAATTTTTTTGTGCCAAGATGGTTCGCTTCCAAAAACTCCTCGCGGCTCCGGGCCCGAATCAAACCGGCGGCGTGGAAGACCAAATCCTGCCCCTCGACCAACTTCCGCAGACGGACGGGGTCCTCCAGATTCCCTTCGAGAATTTTGTAGCCGGTAAAATAGTCCAGGTTGTCCCGTTTGCTTCCCGGCCGCACCAAAACGGAGACCTCGTACCCCTTTTTCAAAAGAAACTCGGCCAGGTGGGAGCCCAAAAAACCGTTGCCGCCGGTGACCAGCGCTTTTTTCATAAAAGCGCACCCGAGTTGGGTCGGGAGTCACTCCCGACATGAGCGTCCGGAACAACTCCCGGCGCAACACTGAAAAAAAAACCCGTTTTGCCGGGGACGAGGGCTTTTTTCATTGCCGCTTCGATTGGCTTGACATATATTCGGCCAGCCGTTAAGATAAACTTTTTCGTTAACGGCAGCGAGGGAAAAAAGCGATTCGATATGGATCTTTTTGACAAATGTTACAAGGATACCCGCGCCGAGGAGGCCCAAAAAGCCGGGCTCTATCCCTATTTCCACCCCATTTCCTCCGCCTTGGGGACCGAGGTGGTGATGGACGGCAAAAAACTTTTGATGATCGGCTCAAACAACTATCTGGGGCTGGTTTCCCATCCCAAAGTCAAAGAGGCCGCCGCCCAGGCGGCCTTGAAGTACGGCTCCGGATGCACGGGGAGCCGCTTTTTGAACGGGACGCTCGATTTGCACATCGAGCTGGAGCGGCGGCTGGCGAAGTTCGTGAACAAGGAGGCCGCGCTCGCCTTTTCCACCGGTTTCCAGACCAATTTGGGGACCATCTCCGCCTTGGTCGGCAAGGGGGATTTCATAATCGTCGACCGGGCCGACCACGCCTCCATCGTGGACGGCTGCCGGCTCTCCTTCGGCAAGACCATCAAATACCTGCACAACGACATGGAGGACTTGTGCCGGATTTTGTCCAAGCTGGATCACGGGGCGGGAAAGCTGGTGGTGACGGACGGCGTTTTCTCGATGGAGGGGGATATTGTCCGTCTGCCGGAGGCGGTGAAGCTGGCCAAAAAGCACAAGGCCCGTTTGCTCGTGGACGACGCCCATGCCGTGGGGGTTTTGGGGAAGCAGGGGCGGGGAACGGCCGAGCACTTCGGGCTGGAGGAGGAGGTGGATCTAATCATGGGGACCTTCTCCAAGTCGTTCGCCTCCCTGGGAGGGTTCATCGCGGGAGAGCGGGGGGTGATTGAATACATCAAGCATTTCTCCCGGGAGCTGATTTTTTCCGCCTCCATGCCCCCCTCCGCAGTCGCCGCGGTGATTGCCGCCTTGGACATCATCGAGTCCGAGCCGGAGCGCCGGGAGCGTTTGTGGGAAATCACCCGCCGGATGCACAAGGAGTTCAAGCTTTTGGGGTTCGACATCGGTGCCACCGAAACCCCCATCGTGCCGGTTTTCATCGGCGAAGACCTGGACGCCTTCAAGTTCTGGCGGGCGCTTCTGGACGAGGGGATTTTCGCCAACGCCATCATCTCCCCGGCCACCCCCCCGGGGAAGGCCTTGATCCGCACCAGCTACACCGCCACGCACACGGACGACCAGTTGGATTTCGTCCTGGAGACCTTCAAGAAACTGGGGAAGGCCTTCGGGATTATTTGATGCTCGAAGTCCGGGAGATTCCACCGGGCAGGCTTTCCCTTTTCATAAAATTTCCGTACCAATTTTATAAGGGGGACCCCTGCTGGGTGCCGCCCCTTTTGTCCGAGCGGAAATCGTTTTTCAATCCGGCCAAAAACCCCTTTTTCCAGCATGCCCGGGTGCGCTACTTTATGGCGTATGATGGCGGCCGTCCCGTAGGCCGGGTGGCCGGCATTCTGAACGAGGCCCACAACGGCTTCCACGGGGAAAAGGTTTATTTCTTCGGCTTTTTCGAGTGCGAAAACGACGTAAACTTCGCCGCTGCCTTGATGGAGAAAGTGGAAGAGGCCGCCCGGGAGGAGAAAATGGAGTTTCTGCGGGGGCCGGCCAATTTCTCCTCCAACGACGAGTGGGGATTCCTATTGGAGGGGTTTGACTCGCCGCCGGTCGTGCAGATGCCCTACAACCCCCCCTACTACAACGAGCTTTTTGAAAAGCTCGGTTTCCAAAAAGCCAAGGATTTGTTCGCCTATTTGACCGACGAGGAGAACCGCCCGCCGGAGCGGATGACCCGGCTGGCCCAGAAAGTGAAGGAAAAGGAGCGGGTGCACATTCGTCCCCTCTCGCTGAAAAATTTCGCTTCCGAGGTGAAAATCCTGAAGGAAATCTACAACCAGGCCTGGGAGAAGAATTGGGGGTTCGTGCCGATGACCGATGCGGAGTTCGAGCACGCGGCCAAGGAGATGAAGTCCTTCGTCGATCCCGATATTGCCTTGATCGCCGAAGTGGAGGGGAAACCGGTCGGCTTCTGCCTTTCCTTGCCGGATATCAACCAGGTTTTAATCAAGCTGAACGGGCGGCTTTTTCCCTTCGGCTTCTTCAAGCTTTTGTGGCATCTGAAAGTGAAAAAAACGATAAACGGGGCGCGCACGATTACCTTGGGAATTTTGCCGGAGTACCGCAAGCGGGGGATTGACAACGTCCTTTCCACCGAGTCCTATTTTACCGGGATGAAAAAGGGCTACCTCACCTCCGAGATGTCCTGGATTTTGGAGGACAACTATTTGATGAACCGGATTATGGAGGTTTGGGGCTCCAAGCTCTACAAAAAATACCGGATTTGGGAAAGGCGGCTGTAGCTTCTCCTGAAACAAAAGCCGAATCCGGCGGTCTCAAAACCGGCAATAAAAAAGCCCGCTCGCGGCGGACTGAAGAAAAAAAAGAGGCGACTAACAACCGAAACACTGGATAGTGAGATACTCGGCCTCGAGCTAAGGTTTACGGTTTTTTCGTCTCACCTCCTCGCCCTTCTGGGCGTTACTCTTTTTTTCAAAAGAGCGGTTGTTCGTCCCAGCCGGTTGGGGACCGGCCTTCAACTATTAATACGATACAAAGCCGGAAATTGATAGTCAAGCGGAAAAAAATAAAAGGAGGGGCTCGCGCCGGTTTGGGAAAGCCGCTTTCCAAAGGCAGAAGCCGCCGAGTCAAGCCCTGGACGGCGGAAAAGTTGGGGCGGCGTCAAAAAAGAAATGAGCTACGCCTGGGTCTGCTGCCCGGCCGGCTGGCGGGGTTTTGGGGCGGAGAGAATGAAGGAGGCCAAAAACTCTTTCAATTCGGCGGCCAGTTCGCCGGCCCTTTGGTAGCGCTCCTGGGGGTCTTTGGCAATGGCCCGCATGGTGACCCGGTTCAAAATCATCGGGATGCTTTCGTTTTTTTCCACCGGGGAGGGGGGGTTGTGGTTGATGATGTTGTAAATGAGCTGGCTCAAGTTCTCCCCGCGGAACGGCTTTTCCTGGGTCAAAAATTCGTACATCACCACCCCCAAAGCGAAGATGTCGGACCGGCGGTCCACCGGCTTTCCCTGCAGCTGCTCAGGGGAGATATAGTTGGGAGTGCCCATCGCGATGCCCGTCTGGGTCATCGAGGCGGAGGTCTCCAGCCGGGCGATGCCGAAATCCATAACCTTCACCTGAAAATTGTTCATCACCATGATGTTGGCCGGCTTGATGTCCCGGTGGACGATTCCCCGGTCGTGGGCGTAATCCAGAGCGTCGCACACCTGCACAATCAGCTTGGCCACGATTTTGTAATTCAGCACCACCTGCCGCTTGATGATTTCCTCCAGCGTGTACCCTTCGAGATACTCCATGGCGATGTACTGCAAATCCCCCTCGTGCCCCACGTCGTAAATGGTGACGATGTTCGGATGGGAAAGCTTGCCGGCGGCTTTGGCCTCCCGCACCATCCGCTCCTTCAGTTCCTGTATTTCGCTCTCCTCCGCCACGGAATCGAGCCGGATGGTCTTCAGGGCCACCAGCCGGTCGATGGCCGGATCCAGCCCCTTGTAAACGGTCCCCATCGCCCCTTTTCCCAGCACTTCCTGGATTTCGTAGCGCCCCAGGGTTTTGGGGCGGTCCAGCGGCTGGTGGGCGGAACCCGGTTTTTTCGGCTGGAGCGAGGTCTGCTCGTACAGCGTTTCCTCCCCGGCAATAATCTCCGGCTCCGGCATCCCCTCCGTGCGGACGTATTCCGAGCGATTGGCCTCCGGCGTTTCGGCCGTCACTTCGGCGGATGAGACCTCTCCGGTCAGCTCCTCCCCTTCTCCTTCATCCATGGGGGGGCGGTCGGCCGCCTTCCGCGGGGCGACCGATTCCGGCTGGGCGTAGTCGTAGGAGTACTCGTCCAAAACCTCCACCTCGGTCCGCTTGGCTTTCAAAACCGGGCTTGCGGCCAGAAAGAAAACCAGCTCCAAAATGGCGTAAAACGGCTTGGTCAAAATCCCGAAGGCGTTGAACAAAACGAAGGAAAGGTTGGTGAGCGCCACCAGGAAAATCCCCAGGATGATCAGCCGGTAGGTGAGCGTGACCTGCGGCAGAAGAAAGGCCGCTAAAACGCCGATTAAAATCAAAAACGAAATGTCCAGAAATTTGCTGATGGTCAGCGTTTTCACGAACCGGCGCTGGAGGATGCTTTCCACCAGATTGGCGCAAAGCTCGGCGGTGGAAAGGGCCGGCTCCACCGGCGTTTTAAACGTTCCCGCCAAACCGAGCGGCGATTTGGCCAGAATCACGGCCTTCCCCTTCAGGGCGTTGGGGTCGATTTGCCCCTGCAAAACGTCGGAAAGATTGTAGGTTTTAAAGCTCCCCGCCGGCCCGGCGTAGTTGATGAAAAGCCGCCCCTGCCGGTCGGTCGGTATCACGGTGTTTCCCAGTTTGACCCCTCCATTTGGCAAAACGGCGCACTGGGTTTTGGAAAGCCCCAAATAAAGCCGGGCGGTGGTCAAGGCGAGGGAGGGATAGTACAACCCCTCGAAATTGACGACCAAGGGATGCCAGCGCAAAGTACCGTCCCCGTCCGGCAACTGGGTGTTGTGCCCCAGCCCGGCCCCCTTTTCGGCGAAGGCGCGGTCGGGATAGTTCACCCCTCCGGCGGCGGTAAGGGGAAGGGATTTCAACTCTAAGTCGGCAGCGGGAAAGGCCTCGGCGGAAAAATAGTTTGGCGCCGAAAGGGTGGAGGGAGTCTGCTCGGAAGGAACGAAACTAAAGGGGACGATGATGTTTTTCCCCCGCTCCAAAACATCGGCCAAAAGATAGGTGCCCAAAATGGAGGTGTCGGAACGGTCCACGAGCCCGGGGGCCAGTTCCAAGGCAATCACTTTAGGGCGGTACAAAGAGAGGGCGTTCAAAACCCCGGCCCAGCGTTCTCGGCTCCAAGGATAGCGTCCCAGAAAATTGGAAACCTGCATATCGATCTGCACAATGGCCACCTCGGTCCCGACCGGCTCGGCTCCCCGCAGCCGGAACATCTGGTCGGCCAGCTTCAAATCCATCTTTTCCACGGCCGGCTGGCGGTCCAAATAGAGAGCCAGAACGAAGAGGGTGATTAAAATGTAAAGAATGAACCCCTGAAATTTTTTAAACATCAGCGCCCCGCCGAAATCCGTTCAATCAGATACTCCGGCAAATTCAAAGCTTTCATCTTCTTTTGGGCGGCGGCCACGTCGTAGGCCACCCGCACGAGCCGGGCCTCCCGGCTCTCCGTGTCGCAGAGCAAATAACAGGCCTTCGGGTTACCGTCCCGCGGCTGCCCCACCGAGCCGATGTTGATGATGTAGCGCCAGTCCGGCTCCAGAACGACGGCGGTCTCCGGAAACAGCGCGGCATGCTCCTCTTTGTGCTTGCGGACGATCAAGGGTTTGTGGGAATGCCCGATCAAACAAACCTGTTTGGAAAAGTAATTGAAATTCTCCTCGGCGTCGTCCAAGTCCAGCAAATACTCCCATTCGAGGGGGGTTTTGGGGGTGGCGTGCACGAGATGAAAATCATCCAGTTCCTCCTGCACGACAAAGCCGGAAAGGAGCTGAATGGACTCGGCGGTGAGCACCTCCTTGGTCCATTCGATGGAGAGCCGGGCATACTGGTTGAATTGTGCGGTTTCAATCTGCCCCAGGGCGGCGTAGTCGTGGTTTCCCAAAAGCCGGACCTTGGTCGCCTCGCAGATCGCCTTGATGCAGGGATTCGGGTCCGCCCCGTACCCCACGGCGTCCCCCAAAAAAAAGGAGCGCTCCACGTTCTGGCGCGCAAAATCCTCCAAAACCGCCGTCAACGCCTCCCAGTTGGCGTGGACGTCGGAAAAGAAAGCGAACCTCACCGGCTCTGGCCCTCGATAAACCGGAAAATCGACTTGCCGACTTGGATGATGTCGTCGTTGCGCAAAACGTAGCGGTCTACCGCCTCGCCGTTCACCTTCACCCGGCCGGCACGCCCCACGTTTACCAAAACCCAGCGCCCGTCTTCCTGCACCAGCTTGGCCTGGATGCCGGAAAGGAAAAATCCCTTGGCCTTTACGTTCACAAATTTGGATTTCCCCACCGTGACCACGTCACGCTCCAGCTTGAACTCCTTGGTCTCCGTGTTGAGCTCCCCCTTCAAAATCGGACCGCCGAACTTTTCCACCAAGGCCCGCTCCCGGGCGTCCCGTTCCACCAGTTCCTTGTGGCGCTTGGTCTTCAAAACCATCGTGCCGTCCAGATGCTCCGGGCGGGTGGATTTGTCGGAAATGTTGTGGAAGACCAACGCGTACTTGCCGATGGTGATGACGTCGTTGTCCTTCAACAGCTCCTCGGTCACCTTGCGGTTGTTGACGAAGGTGCCGTTCAAACTGTCGTTGTCGATGATGATGGCGTTTGGTCCGTTGAACTCAATCTGGGCGTGCCGGCGGGAGACCCCCCGGTTGTCGAGCACGATGTCGTTGTCGGAGGTCCGCCCGATGGTGATCCTTTTTTTCTCGGTCACCACCCGCTCGATGACCTTGTCCTCGTATTTTACGATGATTTCCGGCATATCCGGTTTTCTCCTTTCCCCTTCCGACCGAAATCGGAACTACCCCCGGCGCCCCTCGAGTCCGAAGGCCCGAAACGGCCCGTCTTGTCGGGCGCCGCAAACTCCTTTATATTTGTCGGTATGAAGGTGGGGAACTTGAGCATAGAGGGGAAAACCTTCCTTTCGCCGATGGCCGGCATTACGGACATCACCTTCCGGATGCTGGCCAAACAGCTGGGGGCCTCCATGGTTTATTCCGAAATGATTTCAGCCGACGGGATTTCCCGCGGCAACGCCAAGACCGAGCGGTACATGGAATTTCACGAGTCCGAGCGCCCCGTCGGCTTCCAGCTTTTCGGCTGCGACCCGTATGTGATGGGGGAGGCGGCCCGCCGGGCCTCGGCCCTAAAACCGGATTTGATCGACATCAACTTCGGCTGCCCCGTGCATAAGGTGACCAAAAAAAACGGCGGCTCGTCGCTCCTTAGGGATTTGAAACTGTTCGCCCAGATAATCAAGTCCGTAATCAAGGGGTCCGCCGTTCCGGTGACGGTTAAAATCCGCTCCGGCTGGGATCACAATTCCATTAACGCCCCCGAGGCGGCTAAAATCGCCGAGGATCTGGGGGCTGTTGCCTTGACCATCCATCCCCGCACCCGCCAGCAGTTCTTCGAGGGGAAGGCGGACTGGGGGGTGATTGCCCGGGTGAAGCAGGCCGTCGAAATCCCGGTGGTGGGGAACGGCGACATCACCTCGCCGGAGGATGCGAAGCGGATGCTGGAAGAGACCGGCTGCGACGCCGTCATGATAGCCCGTGCCGCTTTGGGCAACCCTTGGATCATGGGGCGGATTCATCACTACCTCGAAACCGGCCAAAAAATTCCGGAGGCCTCCGTGCCGGAAAAAGCGATGGTTTGTCTGGAGCATGCCGAAAAGCTTTGCGCCCGGATTGGGGAGCATTTCGGAATGAAGGAAATGCGCAAGCATATCGCTTGGTACATCAAGGGATTTCCGAAGGCCTCCGAGCTGCGCCAGAAAATCAATACGCTCGAAACGCTTGCCCAACTGCGCGAAGCCCTGCTCCCCTATTTGGAATCGGGCCGGTGCGTTTCGGACGCAGCGTGAAAAAATCCAATCACCGAAAAAGCGGGGCGGATTGGCCCGCTTTGGAAAAAACTTTGTCCGAACTTTCCGCCGGGAATCTTTCTTTGCCGGACGCCTACGCCCGGCTGAAGCACTTACCGTTTGAGGATTTGGGTTTCGCCAAGCTGGACCACCACCGCCGCCTGCGCAAAGGATTTCCCGAAGTGGTCTTTGCGGCGGGCAAAACGTTTCCGCAGTTGAAAAAAATCATCACCGCGCTGGCGGCGGAGGGCTCCGGCATTCTGGTCACGCGTCTTGAAGGGACGATCGGCGCCAAATTGAGAAAAACCTTTCCTAAAACCATATACAATTCGGCCGCCCGGGCGCTCTTTTTACCGACCGGGCATGGGGGGGCTCATCTGGGCCAAATCGGTGTCCTTTCCGCCGGCACCTCCGACATTCCGGTGGCGGAGGAAGCCGCCTTCACCGCCGAGTGTCTGGGAGCGGAAGTGGAGCGGATTTACGACGTCGGCGTGGCGGGCATTCACCGCCTCTT
>DATLYY010000025.1 GCA_035574275.1 Verrucomicrobiia bacterium | reverse complement strand
TTTGGGAGAATCTTTTCCCGTTCCTATCGCCCGCCATACTTCCGAGGCGATTGCCTTTACGTCCGAAAGCGTAACCGGAGCATCCACCGCTCCAACGTGAACCATCCGCCCGTTTTTTGTGCCATGTAACCACGTGTAACTCGATACTGGTGTGGCATGATAAAGCTCTATGATAAATTTCCGGTAGTTTGCTTCGGTATTCTCTTTTCTCCCTACTTCCACCGGAAACTCCGCCGCCTGCCACGCCTGCCTTTCGTATTTTCCTAAATTCTGAACCACGAAGGGTCGAACATTTGGAATTTGCATAAGTCGTTTGCGAGTTGTGTGAATAGCAAATCTCCCAAGGTCACACCCTATCCATCGTCTCCGCATTCTTTCGGCAGCTACAAGCGAACTCCCCGAGCCACAAAAACAGTCCAATACTAAATCGTTTTCATCGCTGCTAATTGACAGGATTCGCTCAATTAAATCAACTGGTTTTTGGGTATCAAAATTGACCCGCTCTTCTTTATTTGCTGGCTGTAGACACCGAATACGCCAAACGTTGTCAACTGTTCTTTCTTCGCTCATATAAGTGATAGCTTTTCCACTTTCATCAAAGACATTCTGGATTTTCCCGCCAACTTTTTTGTATTTAAGCTTTTTTACTGGAGAATCGCGCTTTTCCTTTAAGGCATGATAGGTATAACCGCTGGATTTTGATTTTACATAATAGAGAATTTGGTCAAATGCTTTAGGAAGAAGTTTTTTACGGCTATCATGGAGTTTGTTATAGTAATACCAAGCAATCTCATTTTGAAAATTTTCAATGCCGAAAACTTCGTCTAAAACAGTTTTCACATAAGGCCCTCTGTGAACATCTAAATGCACATAAATGCTTCCGTCGTCTGCCAGAAGCTCGCGTAACAAAACTGCTGTTTCGTAAAACCACTCCAAGTAAGAATCTAAACCTCCACCCCATGTATCTCGATACGCTTTCTGCTCAATGACACTCGGTTCTTTTATGAATTCAAGCACCTCTTTGTCACTTTCGCCATCAAATTCGGGGATTGTCGAGACGAATGAAAAATCTTGGCCGGTGTCAAAAGGAGGGTCGATATAAATCAGATTTACCTTGCCTTCGAAATCCGGCAAAAGCGAAGGCAGAACATATTTTTTATCCCCCCAAATCAGCCGATTGCGCCATTCGGTTTGCTGGCCGGAGGAAAACAGCCCCAACATTTTCTGGCGCTCTTGGGCGCTTTCGTTTACCGTTTCCACGGTCTGAAAGGGCAGGGCAATACGAACAGGGGCGACTTTTTTGCCGTCCTTGTATTTCCCTTCCCAAATCAATTCCGCCATTGCGCCGAAGTTAAGAGAATAGGCAAGGTGTTGCAAGTCGGGTCACAAAAAAATCCCCTCCTCAATCGGAGGGGATTTTTTATTTACTCCCGGCGACGACCTACTCTCCAGCTCGGGAAACCGAGGAGTACCATCGGCGCACGCGGGCTTAACGGCCGTGTTCGGAATGGGAACGGGTGTTTCCCCGCCGCTATGGTCGCCGGAAACTTTTCGACCTTCCCTCCTCCCTCTCCACGGGTGGAGAGGGACCGAGGGTGAGGTGCAAATTTTCAAATAGCCGTAGGAACATCTTCGTTATGGATTCCGAATTCTCGTATCCCTTCCTCATAGCGGAGGTCGGGGAGAATTGGAAATCCGGCCTAAGAATTTATGGTCAAGTCGCACGGCCGATTAGTAACGCTTGGCTCGCCCCTTTTCGGGGCTTTTACCGGCGTCCTATCAACCTGGTAGTCTTCCAGGGGCCTTTAGGTCTTGCGACGGGAAACCTTATCTTGTGGTGGGCTTAGCACTTATATGCCTTCAGCGCTTATCCCGTCCGAACACAGCTACCCAGCCATGCCGCTGGCGCGACAACTGGTGTACTGGAGGTTCGTCCATCCTGGTCCTCTCGTACTAGGGACAGCTCCACTCAAGTTTCCTGCGCCCGCATCAGATAGGGACCGAACTGTCTCACGACGTTCTAAACCCAGCTCACGTACCGCTTTAATTGGCGAACAGCCAAACCCTTGGGACCTTCTCCAGCCCCAGGATGCGATGAGCCGACATCGAGGTGCCAAACCCCCTCGTCGATATGAGCTCTCGGAGGAGATCAGCCTGTTATCCCCAGAGTACCTTTTATCCGTTAAGTGACGGCGCTTCCACGCGCTACCGCCAGATCACTAACTCCTGCTTTCGCATCTGCTCGACTTGTTTGTCTCGCAGTCAAGCTCCCTTGTGCGTTTGCACTCTGCAGCCGATTACCAAACGGCTTGAGGGAACCTTTGAACGCCTCCGTTACAATTTAGGAGGCCACCGCCCCAGTCAAACTGCCCGCCTGGCAATGTCCCACGGCCCGTTAAAGGCCGCTGGTTAGAATTCCGATTCATCCAGGGTGGTATTTCAGTGCTGGCTCCACTCCGGCTAGCGCCGGAGCTTCATTGCCTCCCACCTATCCTACACAGAATAAACCAAAACCCAAGGCCAGGTTACAGTAAAGGTTCAGGGGTCTTTCCGTCCCGATGCGGGTAAGCGGCATCTTCACCGCTGCTACAGTTTCGCCGAGCCCCACGTTGAGACAGCGCCCAAGTAGTTACACCATTCGTGCAGGTCGGAACTTACCCGACAAGGAATTTCGCTACCTTAGGCATCATCTGTTACGCTCTATCCAAATGTCCACGATTTTGTCATTCTGAGCGAAGCGAAGAATCTCGTATTTCCTCGTCAACGCCGTACTGACGTCCTTCGTAGGGGCAATTTGCGAATTGCCCTGCGCCATTCGGAAAGAGGATTCCGTCATTTCTGCGGAATTCTCCATATCGCTAAGGAGGTCGGACTATATCTTGGGAAAATCTTGCGACCTTCCCTCCGGCGTGTAGTCTCTGGGGATTCCCTTCAATCACCCTTTACGGGTAGCCCGGAGCCGCTGCTCCGGGAAAATCGAAGGGCCTTTCCTGCTGATTGTCCGCACCGGATTCGTTGTTACGCATGTATGCGCGTAGAACCGGATGCACCGGACGTTCCAGCATATGGCCGGATTTGTTAACGGCCCTAATTTCGCCCGTTCCGGAAAACCGGGACGAACGTTTCAGGGCAGCGAATCGGAAAATGGGGAAACGAATTTGAACCGTTATAGTTACGGCCGCCGTTTACCGGGGCTTCAGTTCAGAGCTTCGCCTTGCGGCTGACCCCTCTCTTTAACCTTCCGGCACCGGGCAGGTGTCAGTCCCTATACGTCGTCTTTTTAGACTTCGCAGAGACATGTGTTTTTAGTAAACAGTCACCCAGGCCTCTTTATTGTAGCCCTTTTGGGCTCGATCTGTGCGATCTCACCCGCAAAGGCACCCCTTCTTCCGAAGTTACGGGGCCATTTTGCCTAGTTCCTTAACGTGGGTTATCTCGAGCACCTTAGGATATTCTCCTCGCCTACCTGTGTCGGTTTGCGGTACGGTCGACCTGAAGACTTGCATAGAGGTTTTTCTCGGCAGCCAGCGTCTGGCCAGTTTGCGCCCCGAAGGGCTCCCCATAACCTCTCGGAGTTGAGAAACCGGATTTGCCTGGTTTCCCCTCCTACGGGCTTAGACCGGGACATCCATCACCCGGCTGGCTTTTGCTTCTGCGTCACCCCATAGCTCAAACGTCTTCAAGCCGGTAAAGGAATATTTACCTTTTTCCCATCAACTACGCCTGTTGGCCTCGTCTTAGGGGCCGACTAACCCTGAGCGGATTAACCTTGCTCAGGAACCCTTAGGCTTACGGTGACACTGTTTTTCACAGTGTTTATCGCTACTCGTTCCGGCATAATCTCTTCCGTTTCGTCCAGCCCTCCTTGCGGACGGCCTTCAACCTATAACGGAATGCTCCCCTACCGATCCGCCTCGACGAATCGAGACGAATCCCGCCGCTTCGGTACCCGGCTTAGCCCCGGGAATTATCGGCGCAGGACCACTTGACCAGTGAGCTATTACGCACTCTTTAAATGATGGCTGCTTCTAAGCCAACATCCTGGTTGTTTAGGTAGCCCCACATCCTTTCCCACTTAGCCGGAATTTCGGGACCTTAGCGGACGATCTGGGTTGTTTCCCTTTTGCCCACGAAGCTTATCCCTCGCGGACTCGCTCCCGGAAAACGAACCGTTGGCATTCGGAGTTTGATTGGGGTTGGTAACCTTGTAGGGTCCCGTGCCCATTCAGTGCTCTACCTCCAACGGTCTATGCTCCGAGGCTGTTCCTAAAAACATTTCGGGGAGAACCAGCTATCTCCAAGTTTGATTAGCCTTTCACCCCTAAGTACAGCTCATCCCCAAACTTTTCAACGTTTGTAGGTTCGGACCTCCACCTCGTTTTACCGAAGTTTCATCCTGGCCATACTTAGATCACCTGGCTTCGGGTCTACTCCCAGCCACCAACGCCCGTTTCAGACTCGCTTTCGCTTTGGCTCGGCCGGTGTTCGGCTTGGCCGCGCGACTGGGAAGTAACTCGCCGGATCATTATTCAATAGGCACGCGGTCACCCGTTTTAAGTCCGAAGACAAAAAACAGGCTCCCACAGCTTGTAAGCGCACGGTTTCAGGTACTATTTCATTCCCCGTCAGGGGTGCTTTTCACCTTTCCCTCGCGGTACTGGTTCGCTATCGGTCACCAAATAGTGTTTAGCCTTACCCCGTGGTCGGGGCGGATTCGCACAGGATTTCACGTGTCCCGTGGTACTTGGGAAAAAACCCGGAAAGCCGGCTTCATTTCGCCTACGGGACGATCGCCCGCTGTGGTTTGTCGTTCCAGACAATTCGGCTATAAATCCGGTTTGTAACTTTCCGGCCGGAAGGGACTCCGGCCCGGTTTCTCCCGCTACACCGAAACTACAACGCGTCCCCGCTTTAACATAGTTCCGGTTTGGGCTGTTCCCTCTTCGCTCGCCGCTACTGGGGGAATCGCTCGTTTTCTTTTCCTGGGGGTCGTGAGATGTTTCACTCTCCCCCGTTCGCTTCCCGGAACCTATGGATTCAGCTCCGGGATGCTCCGACGTTACTCGGAGCGGGTTTCCCCATTCGGACATCCCCGGGTCAAAGCTTATTTGCAGCTCACCGGGGCTTATCGCAGCTTATCACGTCCTTCATCGCCTTCTGGTGCCAAGGCATCCACCGTACGCCCTTTGTAACTTGACCAAAAATCCTAAGGCCTTGCACACCCGGCTCCGATGAATTGGGGCCGAGTGTTGGAAGATGCTCGCTACGGCTATTTAGTTTTCAAAGAACAAAATACCCTCCCGCAACCGGAAATTCCGGGCGGGCAAACTTTCAATATACGGGCTTTCGCCAAAAACGCAAGCCCTATTTCAAACCCGCGAACTTTTCCGGGCCGCAAAACCGGCCCAACCCATTGATTCCGAACGCCCTGGCTAAAAGGCGTAATACCGAAAGGTAAAATTCGCCGCCTTCTTGGGCAAACTCTCCACCCGGACCGAGGTGCTCCCCACCCCGCCCGGCCGGGTCTGGACCAGGGCAAGGCCGGTAAACAGGCCGAAGCTTACTTTCTCGAACGGATAGTATTCAAAGCCGATGGAGCCGTTGATTTCCAGTTCCAAGGTCGTCTCGACCGCCCGCACGTTCGGGTCTTCCAGGGAAAAGGTAAACTCGGGCCGGGTGCGGAAGCCGAACCCGGGGCGTACGATCAAATCCACCTTGTCATGCCGCAACACCCGCACCGGAAGTCCCAAATCAAAACTCAAATCCAAAAAAGTCGTCGTGCTCTCGGGATCCTGCGGAATAATCCGCTCATCCACAACCTGCCGTAAATTGATTCCAAGCCCCACATCCAGCCCGACCTTGGGGTTGAACCAGGCACGCAAGGCCATCGGAGCCTCGTCGTTGAAAACCAAGCCAAGCCCCACACGGTTGGGCTGCTTCGGTTCCGCGGCCTCCTCCTCTTCCGCGGCGGCGCCCTCCGGCTGCGGGGTCACGGACGCCGGCTCCGCTTCCCGCGGGGGTGGCAAGGGGGCCGGTGGAATCGCCGTGGTGTCTGCCGGCTCGGTTGTCGTATTGGAGGGCACTGCAACCGTGTCCGTGGGTGGAACAGTTTCCTGTATGGGGGGGACAACCGCCGGAGTCGTATCCGCCGGTGCGGGAACTCCCGTATCCGCTGGTGTCTGTTCCTGCGGAGGGATGGAAGTCATGCCGGTGTCCGTCGCCGTGCCGGGTTGGCCTGGAATCGAAACCGCCCCCGTGTCCGCCGGGGTGGTCTCCTGGCCCTCAGCCGTTAAAGCCGGCGCAAAAAAGAGGGCGCAGGCAAAAATAAGTCGCTTCATACGCCCCTCCCGCTAAAAGTAGTAACGGAAGCCGAGATTGGTCCCCTTGAAAAACGGCCGGGAGGTGATGACCCACGAGCTCTTGCCGTTTTTGGTCTTCTTCTCGGTGCGGGCGCCGACGCCGTGGAAAAGGGAGACGGAAAAATTCTCCACGGGGAAATATTCGATGCCCAAAGTCACGTTGATGTCAAAGCTTTTGGACTTCTCCTCGGTGATGGTGTCCAAAACGCTGCCGAAGGGGATTTGGATCGTGTCGTAGGCGTAGTTGATGGAGGAGTCTGTGGGGTCGAAGCTCGTGTCCGAAATGACCTGTTGGAATACCACGGAATCCCGAAAAAGCTGATTGAAGTAGGGAATTCCTTGGAAGCTGAACCCCGGGCGGAAAAGAAAATTCACCTTCTCCGTCCGTATCAAATTGACCGGAATTCCGGCGTCGAAGCGGAAATCCACCAGCGATTTTTTGGAGGGATCCTGGTTGGAGGTCAAAAGATTGGTGTCGATGGTGGAATCCACCACGTTGCGCAGGTTGATGCCGAATCCTAAATCAACCCCAAAACGGTCGGTGACCCAGTAGCGCGCGCCGATGGGGGCGTCGTCGTTGAAAAAACCGAGGCCGACTTTTCCTTTCTTGTCGACGGCCCCCGCCGTGCCGAAAAATAAAAACAGCCCCGCGGCCAAAAACAAAATTTTTTTCATAACTCCTCCTGGGCGAATCAGCTTTATCCTTCTTACTTGGGACAGCCAAAAGCGCCCAAGCCGCACTCCCTAAATGGAGATAACCGGATTCGAACCGGTAACCCCCGGCTTGCAAAGCCGGTGCTCTGCCAATTGAGCTATATCCCCGAAGTTCCTTCTGCTTTCTTTTTTCCCGCTTTCTACTCTACCGCGCTAACTATACAAAAAAATAGGGAGGGCGGCAAGGCCGCCCTCCCTTTTGAAGGCTCTATTTGAAATTATAGGTGAACGAAATCCGCGGGAACATCCCGCCGGCGTAACTCTGCCCGGAAAGGAAATTCGGGCCGGCGTTCCACCAGTCGTTCGTCACTTCAGCGTCCATCGTCACCGGGCCGGCATGAATGCCGACGCCGACCGCATAGCTCAAGGGGGAATCGGTTTCCTTCAACTCGTTCCGTTCCTCGTCCGCCGTGGCCGCGGCCACCGGTTTTTCAGCCTTTTCCTTGTGCGTGGCGATCACCTTCTCCACCCCCAGCCGGAAATGCAGCCAGTTCTTCACGGCCGTCTCGAATCCGAGCCAGGCAAAGGGCAGATCGGTGTCCGTGGTGGTGAAATCGGTGATCAGGGTGTCCCCACCCGAAGCGTCGTCAAACATCTTTTCGCGGAACTTGACGGACCGGTACCCCGCCCCGCCGATGATTTCCGAATTCTCGGTCGGCTTGGTCTGCAAGGCCAGCCCGAACTCGTAGGCGGTGGTGTTGAACTTGAACAGATTGCTGTCCGCTCCCTGATATTCGATGTTCTTCTCGGAGGCGATCCCCAGAGCGCCCACCGGCACCAGGTTCATATAGTCGTTCAAGGCATAGTAGTCGCGCAGAACGAACGACAGCGCCATGTTCCCGTCCGACTTGTTGGTCAGAACGTCGGTCGAGCTGTCCAGCTTTTCTTCAAAGCTGCCGATGCGCAGCCGGAAGCCGAAGTCGAGGTTGTTCAAGTCCCCCATCGGGGTGGAAAGCCCGAAGCCGAAGCCCCAAGTGGATGCCGTGAAAACCTCGTTGGTGCCGACCTGAACGGGAGATCCGCCGTTCTCTTCACGGACGCCGGAGAAATCCACCTGGAAACCCAGGGAGGAGTTGCCGGTGTTCATCCCGTATCCAACCAGGAAACGGGTGGTGGGCTCGTCGAAGCCGGGGCCCGGGAAGGCGCCGCCGGTGTTGAAGTGCTCGGAATCCTCACCGGCGAAGATAGCCAGAGTTCCGCTCCCCCACGCCGGCATGATGATGCCGACCCGGCGGAAGTCGCTGTAGCTGAACTGGCTGTGGTGGCTCGAAGTAAAGTTCGAATAGTGCTCGGCGATGACCATCTTCTGGTACTGGCTCATCGTGCCGGGATAAAAGAAAATCCCGGCGTCGTCTTTCAGGTAAAGCCCGCCGTTCCCCATCGTCGCCACGCGCGTTTCCGTCGCGAAAACCGACACGGCGAACAGCGTCAGAATTCCTATGGTTAAAAGTATTAACCGTTTACTCATTTCCCCCTCCTGAGGGTTTGGGTTGTTAGTTTCAACGTTAAACTACGTCTCCAGTCGGCCCCTATCGTCTGCCCCAATCGGGCTTGCGGAACGGGACCGTAGTGCCAAACGCTGCCAGTCACCACCTCCTCGGGTTTTGCTGGTTTCGTTCCCTTGTCTCCTATTTCGTTCTCCTATATACTCGGCCCTTCCGGCCGGCTCTGTTTCGGACTGGTCCTTGGCTTTCGCCAATCTCAAATCTCCAATCTCCAGTCTCTGTAATAAATGGTGGGCCTAAGTGGATTCGGACCACTGACCTCGCGCTTATCAGGCGCGCGCTCTAACCAACTGAGCTATAGGCCCACGCCTCAAACATACGCTTTGGCGGCCCGTATTTCAACACTTTTCCTCGATTTTCATCGAGGGAGCCCTTCCGTTTTTTTGTCGGAAGGACCGGCCCACACTAAAAGCTTGTTCCGGCGGCGGGCGGATGACCCGCCGCCGGATGTAAACTTTAATAGCGCGCACACGCCTCAAAATCGTGCTTGGGCAACCCTCCCACGGCCGATTGCTCGGCGCGAGGTATCACCGGAGGGTCCCCGATTGTACTCCTTAGAAAGGAGGTGATCCAGCCGCAGCTTCCGCTACGGCTACCTTGTTACGACTTAGCCCCAGTCACCGGCTTTACCTTAGGCGCCCGAGGGCGACTTTGGGTACTTCCGGCTTCCATGGCTTGACGGGCGGTGTGTACAAGGCCCGGGAACGTATTCACCGCGACCTGCTGATCCGCGATTACTAGCGATTCCAACTTCACGCCGTCGAATTGCAGACGGCGATCTGAACTGAGCCCGGCTTTGAAGGATTGGCTCCACCTTGCGGTCTTGCCTCCCGTTGTGCCGGGCATTGTAGTACGTGTGTAGCCCTGGACGTAAGGGCCATGAGGACTTGACGTCATCCCCGCCTTCCTCCCCGTTACCCGGGGCAGTCTTCTTAGAGTGCCCGGCATAACCCGGTGGCAACTAAGAACAGGGGTTGCGCTCGTTGCGGGACTTAACCCAACACCTCACGGCACGAGCTGACGACAGCCATGCAGCACCTGTGCAAAGGTCCCTTGCGGGAAAGGAATGTTTCCACTCCGGTCCTAAGCATGTCAAGCCCAGGTAAGGTTCTTCGCGTTGCGTCGAATTAAACCACATACTCCACCGCTTGTGCGGGCCCCCGTCAATTCCTTTGAGTTTCAGCCTTGCGGCCGTACTCCCCAGGTGGTGCACTTAATGCTTTCGCTGCGGCACGGAGCCCCTCGTCGGGACCCCACACCTAGTGCACAACGTTTACCGCTAGGACTACCAGGGTATCTAATCCTGTTTGCTCCCCTAGCCTTCGCGCCTGAGCGTCAGTTGCGGACCAGAAAGCCGCCTTCGCCACCGGTGTTCCTCACGATATCTACGCATTTCACCGCTACACCGTGAATTCCACTTTCCTCTTCCGCACTCTAGAACGGCAGTTTCCAGCGCCATTCTCCGGTTAAGCCGGAGGATTTCACGACCGGACTTGCCATTCCGCCTGCGCGCGCTTTAAACCCAGTAATTCCGAACAACGCTTGTTCCCCCCGTATTACCGCGGCTGCTGGCACGAAGTTGGCCGGAACTTCCTCTAAAGGTACCGTCAAGCGAATGGATTATTCACCCATTCACCTTTCGTCCCTCTCGACAGGGGTTTACGATCCGAAAACCTTCATCCCCCACGCGGCGTTGCTGCGTCAGCCTTGCGGCCATTGCGCAATATTCCCTACTGCTGCCTCCCGTAGGAGTCTGGGCCGTATCTCAGTCCCAGTGTGGCCGGACACCCTCTCAGGCCGGCTACCGATCGACGTCTTGGTGGGCTTTTATCCCGCCAACTAACTAATCGGGCGCGGGCTCATCTCTATGTGATAGCTTGCAAGCAGAGGCCATCTTTGGTGTCGGGTTGATGCCAACCCGACACGTTATTCGGAATTAGACCCCCTTTCGAGGGTTTATGCCAAACATAAAGGAAGATTACCCACGTGTTACGCACCCGTCTGCCACGGCGCTCTAACCTTGCGGCCAAAGCACCGTACGACTTGCATGTATGAGGCACGCCGCCAGCGTTCGTTCTGAGCCAGGATCAAACTCTCCAATAAAGTTTGTTTTCTTTATCAAGAGAGCGATGATCCGTCTAAACGGACGATCGCGTCTGTTTGGAATTAAACAGGGCTCTATTGCATCTCGGTTCCGGGTCCCCCCGTTTGTTGCTGCTTCCAGTTGGCCCCGGCGTTAGCCGGGGACTTCGGCAACGGGGTTTCCCGTCAAAGGACGTAATAAGAGCCAGCACAATTTCAAAACAATGTGCGCGCTATATAATTGTCAAAGAGCAGTCTGTTTCCAATCCCGCGGTTCCCGTAGGACGCCGTTCTAAAGGGACTGACGAACAGTTTCATCCAAGCAGTTGACCAAGATAGATTTGGGGCCGAACCCTGTCAAGAGTTCAGACACCCGTACCTGCACCTGTCAACCGCAGGGGTAGGGATTTTAATACCTATCCCCTTATCTGTCAAGCCCAAAATGGGGTTATTTTTGTTGTGAAGTTGCGGGGAGGGTCGCAGAAACGGCGGGAAAATGGAGCGGAGATTGGAGATTAGAGATTGGAGATTGGCAAAAACGAAAGCAAAGTACTTGCGATTTTGGAAATTTTGGGCGCAGGTGTAGCGGGAAATTTGAGGGGGCTGCAAAATCGGGGGGATTTTGCAGGGGAAAATGCAACCTCCCCTTAATCCCCTCCTTCGTAAGGAGGGGAGGAAAGACAACCTCTCCCTGACCCTCTCCTAAGAGGAGAGGGGACAAGAGATCATTTTAAGGAGAGGGAGGGGCGGAGCGTACGATCCGCCCCTTTGCCTTTCCTTTTTCCCCTCAACCCGCTTTTGGCGGGTTTGGGGCTTCGTGACCCTTTTGGCTGCCCTTGGGTCTTTGGGCTTTGGGTTCGCGGGATTGGGCGGCATGTGAAGGGGAGGCGCCACCTTCCCTTCAGTTCTATTGGGTTGGCTGCCTTCAAAGAGGCAGCTGCCCTTGTGCTACATTCCGGCTTAGTGCAACCTCCCCTTAATCCCCTCCTTCGTAAGGAGGGGAGAAGTAGGATGCACGGTTGGCCGTCCGCCCCAAGCCCGGAACGG
>DATLYY010000024.1 GCA_035574275.1 Verrucomicrobiia bacterium | reverse complement strand
CCCCCGCAACCCCTCCAAAACTACTTTCGCTTTGGTCTTGCCGTCAAAGACCCGCTTCCGCATCGCTGAATCCTCCTTGTGAATTCAGCCACAATCTACTCCATTCATCCTACCCTGTCACTAATGGGGAGCAGTATAGTTTAATTCCGCTTGTGTTCGCTCTTTCGGTAGTCGGGTGTGCGACTACGGGTAAATATCAGAAAGTTCTCGATACGTGGATGGGGCACGACATTAATAACCTCATCAGAGCTTGGGGGCCACCGAGTGATGAATATGCTATGCCGAACGGCGACAAGATGTACACGTGGCTTTGGGTCGGGGGAACGTTGGTGGTCGCCAACTATCATAGTTGGCTCGATATGGTGACGGCCCGGTCGGTAACTTACTGGTGTAAGACTACATTTACGACAGACCCCAATGGGACTGTCGTAAACTGGCGGTGGGAGGGTAATAACTGCAAAAGCAGATAAGTGGAGCCGCTGAAAATGGCATGCTGACCAAAGAAAGGAGAACAAATGCGTAAAATTAAGTTGGAAGTCGGGTTCAATACAAAGATTTTGCTTTGGCTGGTTATCATTGGGCTGTTCTTCAACGGAGTATCAAATCTTCTTCGACCTTCTAATAGTTCCGCACAACTAGGTTCAACGAGGGTTTATGTGACCGGTGGAAGCTTGGACGGAATTGATGGAACGGTAACTGTTGATGGTTCGGTCGATGTTAACGGCACTGTGGATGTAAGCGGAACAGTTAATACGTGCGAAATGTGCCAATAACTTCATCGCAAGGAAGATGGTGAAAACCTGGCATCCACGAATAAGACGACTCCCTCACTGGATGGGGAAGACGGATTGGACAAAAAAAGCCACCGTAATTCTTTCTGGCGCAAGTCTCCTCGCTTTTATTGGGTCAGCCACAACAAACTATTTTTTGATTCGCAATCAGCAAAAGTGGCGAGAGACGATAGATACAACAAACCAACAATTACTTCGTAAACAGCAGGAGTGGCAAGAAAAAACGAGGCGAGGTGAAATTGCTCCCGATATTCAGTTAACCCAAGAAACCGTATTCGATTCGACTTTTGATGAAGCGACTGTTGTTTTTGAGAACATTGGCAAGAATGTAGCCAAAAACATCTTCGTTTGGATACGCTATAATAATAAAATCATGAAAATAACTCGTCAAGATTTTATGCCGGTTAATGGAGGACCAGAACAAAACTATATCCATCCAGGGCAAAAACTAAAATTTTCCTTTGGCCCCGCCGAACTTTTAGGGAAAGAATACGATAGAAAATCAGTTCAGGAAAAGTTTAAAATAGCTTCAGATTTTTGGACTTTTTATTTTTCCTATTTTGACATTGATGGAAACGAATACTTATTATCAATTAGAGAACCTCCTACAGCAATCCGAGGTGGTTTGCTTGTCAATGTGACAAAAGAAGGTCAATATTTAGATTCCATTCTTTTGTTGTTGCCGAATCCACGCTGGGCTAAAGTCCTCACGCCAGACCCAAAATTAAGAAATGAGTATGGGTTTGTCAGGAAAGACCTTCGTTTAACCTTTGATTCTCTCACTAAAGCTCTTTCCAAATCCAAGTAAGCTGCTTAAAGTTGGTCAATAGCTGATACTTGGCCGCTTGCCTTTCAAGTGCCAAAAACCTATCATTAAAATTGAATGAAGAATGAAGATTTAAAAGTTTTGGTGGTGGGGTCGGGCGGAAGGGAACATGCCTTGGCGTGGAAACTTTCCAAAAGCAAACGGATTTCGCATTTATATGCCGCGCCGGGAAACCCAGGGATGAAACCAATCGCCAAGCTGATTCCCCTCTCCCCCAAGGATATCCCAATGCTGGCGGAGTTTGCCCGGCACGAGCAGATTGATTTGACCGTGGTGGGGCCGGAACAGCCGCTGGTGGATGGGATGGTGGATGAATTCGAGGCCCGGGGCCTTTCCATCATCGGGCCTTCCAAACGGGCGGCGCAACTGGAAGGGAGCAAGGCATTCGCCAAGGAGTTTATGCGCCGGAACAACATCCCCACGGCATCGTTTCAGGTCTTCACCGACACCTCCGAGGCCCTGGATTTTGTGCGGGAGGCGAATTATCCGCTCGTGATCAAGGCGGACGGGCTGGCGGCGGGCAAAGGGGTGGTGGTGGTGAATTCCACGGCGGAAGCGGAGGAAAAGGTCAACCAATTTCTATACGAAGGGAAATTAGGCGAGGCGGGAAAGCGAATCGTGGTGGAGGATTTTTTGCCCGGAGATGAGGTGAGCATAATTGCGCTTTCCGATGGGAAAAACGTGAAGGCGCTCTTACCCGCGATCGACCACAAGCGGCTTTTGGATGGCGACCGGGGGCCGAATACCGGCGGAATGGGGGCCTGCGCGCCGGCCTTTTCCGTCATCCAGGAGCGGCAGATGGCCGTAATCGAGGAAGAAATTTTGGAGCGGACGATTTGGGGAATGTGGCGGGAGGGGATTCCATATAAAGGGTTTTTGTACGCCGGGCTGATGCTGACCGAGCGCGGGCCGAAGGTTCTGGAATTCAACTGCCGGCTGGGGGACCCGGAGGCGCAGGCGATTTTGCCTCTTCTCAAAACCGATTTGATGCATATATTTGAGGCCCTATTGGATGGAGAACTGGACGTGATAAACCCGGGCTGGGAGGAAAAGCACTGCACCTGTGTGGTTCTGGCCTCGGAGGGCTACCCCGAAAATCCGCAAACCGGCAAAGAGATTTCCGGCCTTGACCGGCTGGAGGACGTGCTCCCCTTCTTTTCCGGCATTGCCGAAAAGGATGGGCATTACTATACAGCGGGAGGCCGCGTGGTTGGGCTGACGGCCGTGGATGCGGACTTCGACAAGGCGCTGAACAAGGCATACGCCGCGGCGGAAAAGGTGAATTTTGAAGGAAAACAATACCGGCATGATATCGGGTATCGACTAATGACGAAAACAAAGGTGAGATCGTGAAGAATGACGTTTTGATACTGACCGGAAGCGAAAACGATTTGGAAGTGATGAACCACACCGTCGAGGAATTAAAAAAATTTGGCATTGGCAGCAAAATTGTGGTTTCTTCCGCCCACCGGGACCCGGAACGGACGGGACAGATTTTGCGGAACGCGGAAAAAGAGGGTTACTCGGTGGTGATTGCCGCCGCCGGGATGGCGGCGCACTTGGCCGGGAAGGCGGCGGCGGAAACCGTTCTGCCGGTCATCGGGGTGCCGCTCAACTCCTCCACACTGGGCGGG
This sequence comes from Verrucomicrobiia bacterium, assembly GCA_035574275.1. Classification (NCBI taxonomy): domain Bacteria; kingdom Pseudomonadati; phylum Verrucomicrobiota; class Verrucomicrobiia; species Verrucomicrobiia bacterium. The sequence goes on along the minus strand of DATLYY010000024.1, from coordinate 10,161 downwards.
CTGGATGCTTTGCTTTCCACCGTGCAGATGCCTTCCGGCGTGCCGGTCGCCACGGTTTCCATCGGCAAAAGCGGGGCCGTGAACGCCGCCTGGCTGGCGGTGCAGATACTTTCGACCCGGGACAAAAAGCTGCGTCAACTATTGAAGCAACAGAGGAGTAAAAAAAGAGAGGAATTGCGGAAATCCGCAAGGAGGAAAAATGCGTAAATTTGCACTTTTGACAACCCTTCTTTTGTTCAGCTTTTTACCGGCGGCTGCCCAGCCATCGGACGAGGCCAAAAAACAGTTCAACGCCGGCGTGGAAGCGGACAAGGCGGGGAAGCTGGAGGCGGCGATAGCCGCCTATGAGGCGGCTTTGAAAGCCACTCCCAACTATCCGGACGCCCACAAAAACCTGGCGGCGGCCTATCAGAAAAAGAAGGAATACGCCAAGGCGCTGCCCCATCTGGAGGCGGTAACGGACCAGAAAAACCCGGACAACCTGTATGACCTGGGGTCGTTGGCCATGCAGGCCAAGGATTACGTCAAAGCCGTGGCGACTTTTGAAAAGGCCAATGCCGCCAGGCCGAACGACCCGAAATTGATGATGGCCTTGGCGGATGCCTACAAAAAAGACCGGCAGACCGCCAAGGCGGTTGAAACCTATAAAAAGGTGATTGCCGCCGAGCCGAAAAACGCCACGGCGCGGTTCAATTTGGGAAAGATTTACTTCGACGATGAGGAGTATGTGCCGGCGCAGGGAGTCTTCAAGCAGATGCAGACCGACTTTCCAAACGACCACCGCGGGTATTATATGTACGCCCTTTCCGTCCATGCCGAAGACCCGGAAAACGTGGAGGGGTATCAGCCGCTGTATGAGCAGTTCATTGCCAAGTTCAAGGGGAACGCCAAGGCGGCCGGCAACGTGAAGGCGGCCGAAAAGGTTATCGACGAAATCAAAAACCCGAAGAAAAAGTAGATGGGGCGTTTGGGAGGCCTCCTGAATTGAGTTTGAAATTTCTTATTTGCCGGCCTTGTTCGGCCGACGGAGGGTGTTTTGCGGATGGTTTAATCGAACCATCCGTTTTTATTTGCATACTTGATGGTTTGGGAAGCGAGTTAAAGTAATACTTTATGGCGAAGTATTTGGCCGTATTCGAAGATGCGAGCTTTGGCGACTTTTTCCCCCTCACCCTTTCCCGTCCGGTTTGGGGCCTGCGGTTTGGAATCGGGACTTTAGCCGAGCGGATTATCCGGGCCTTTCCGGAACACAAACCCCTATTCTTCTGCCGCCCGGAAGTGGCTTTTGTTGGTGAAGGAATGGGGGTGGTCAACCCGGACTGGCCGAAGGATTGCGAGGAAGTCGTTTTGGTAAACGGGCGGACGCTCTGGCCGGAAAAGCTCAAGTCCTTCCTCCCCTCCGGTGCGGGAACAGTCAAGGATGAGGATGCGCTCGTGGCGGCGCGAATAGCGAAGGATTGGGAAAAACTCAAACTCTCCCCTGACGACCTTGAGACCAAAAATGCACTCTCCGGCCTGCCGGAGAAAAAAAGCGCCGATATGCTGGCTGTTTTTTTATGGGATTTGGTGCTGCATAACGGGAAGGGCATTGCGGAGGACTTCGCGGCTTTGGCCAGAGGAAAAAACAACAAAAAGATGTTCAAGGAGGTGGAAGCGGACAATCAGGCGGTCATAAAAAACCTTGAGCAGGTCTATCTTTCCCCCGGCTGCAAACTTGACACCTTTACGGTTCTGGATGCCTCCGACGGGCCGATTTGGCTGGACAAAGGGGTCACCGTCCAGGCCTTTTCCCGGATTGAAGGCCCTGCTTATATCGGAGAACAAAGCCAGCTTGTCCGCTCCAATTTGCGGGGGGGGTGTTCCTTGGGCCCCGGCTGCCGGATTGGCGGGGAGCTGGAATCAAGTATCGTTCAGGGGTGGACGAACAAGTATCATTCCGGCTTTATCGGCCACGCTTATTTGGGGGAATGGATTAACTTGGGGGCAATGACCACCAACAGCGATTTGAAAAACGACTACGGCCCGGTCAAGGTCAGCCGGGACGGCAAGGAATTTTCCACCGGGCAAATGAAGGTCGGTTCCTTCATCGGCGACCATACCAAAACCGGCATCGGAACTTTGCTCAACACCGGCATTCAAATCGGGTTTTCGGCCAACCTGTATGGCGGGACGCTCTTCGAGCAGAAACTTATCCCCTCTTTTTCCTGGGGAAAGCCGGGGCGGATGGTGCCTTATAAGGTGGATAAGGCGATTGAGGTGGCGAAAGCGGCCAAAGGCCGCCGCGGGAAAAAGCTGGATGAAAGGGAGGAAAAACTTTTTAAACAAATTTATGAGCAGACGAAAAAACAACGGGAAGTTTTTCTCAAAACCGTTTAAGCCGATACCATAATATGCCCGAACTGCGTAAAGACCCTATCTCCGGCCGGTGGGTGATCATTTCCACCGAGCGCGGCAAGCGTCCTTCCGACTTTCCTCCCATACCGAAACGGGCCGGAGACCCGAAGAAATGCCCCTTCTGCCCCGGCAACGAGGGCCAGACGCCGCCCGAAATCGTGGCCTTCCGCCCGGACGGCAGCCGCCCCAACGCTTCCGGCTGGAAGCTGCGGGTGGTGCCGAACAAGTTTCCGGCCTTGAAAATCGAGGGGAATCTGAACCGCGAGGGAAAGGGGATATTTGACCGGATGAACGGCATCGGCGCCCATGAGGTAATCATCGAAACGCCCGATCATACGAAGGAACTGGCCGATCTGGACATTCGACAGGTGCAGGATGTCCTCTGGGCCTACCGGGAGCGGATTTTGGACTTGAAGAAAGACCCCCGCTTCCGCTATATGATGGTTTTCAAAAATCAGGGGGACGCCGCCGGGGCATCCTTGGAGCATTCCCACAGCCAGCTCATCGCCACGCCGGTGGTCCCCAAGCAGGTTTTGGACGAGCTGGAAGGGTCCCAGAAGTACTACGAGTACAAAGAACGTTGCGTTTTCTGCGACATTTTGCGGCAGGAACTGGAGGAGCGGGTGCGGGTGGTGGGGGAAAACGCCGATTTTGCGGCGGTCGAGCCGTTCGCCCCCCGCTTTCCGTTCGAGACTTGGATTCTGCCAAAAGTGCACAACGATTTGTTTGAAAACCACGACAAGGAGAGCTTTCCGGCGATGGCCCAGATTCTGCGGGACGTTTTGCGGCGGCTGGCGAAATCCCTTTCCGAGCCTCCCTACAACTATATGGTGCACACCGGGCCGGTCGGCAATCACCACGAGGCGCTCTACCACTGGCACATTGAAATCATCCCCAAGTTGACCAAGGTGGCGGGGTTCGAGTGGGGAACCGGGTTTTACATCAACCCCACCTCGCCGGAGGATGCCGCCCGGTTTCTGAACGAGACCCCTTCGGATTGAACTACGGAGATTATTGAACGGTTTTTGACCCCACCTTTCGGCCTTGCCTTTGGCAAGGCCTCGTTTTCTCCCCTCAAGGGGAGGGAAAAAAGAGGAGGATGCCGCGCGGTTTTTAAATGAGACGCCGTCGGATTGAATCGATAGAAAGTTCCGGTAATACATTTACGGAGGCGGACAACCATCACCTCTTGCGCTAAAAACCCTGAATAATATCAGCGTTATGTCGGCAGGTGAAAAATCTTCGGTGCAGTTTAAATCGGATGAACAAGAGTTGCAGTCGGCTCCGTTAAACACACAAGTAAGTTCCAGAACAACATCTGCTGGTGAAAGTTGGCCGTCCGAATTTACATCTCCCCTGTCGCACACCCGCACCGCATCCCACGCTTTTTTGAGTTCGGATACCCAAGATGGATTGAGGTCGTTGGCGGCACTTATTGTGCCTATTCTGGCCTGTAAAAAATCAGTGTTAGGATTCCAATAGGGTCTTTCATTCGCTCGAAGCATAACTCTCATCGCGTTGTTGATGCCGATGCCGTTTACCGTAACCCCATTAAGCGTATCCGTACCAAAATTGGCAAATAGATAGAACATTTTATTCGGAACGCCCCTATTCCTGTGGATTCCACACCAGTCGTTAGGTTCGGATGGATTAGGGCAATCTATAGGATTTACTTTCACCCAATTTGTACCTCTATAGGTATTAGGTTGAGCATTGGGCCAAGAATTTAAAGGATTGTAAAGGTCTGATAGAGGATTACCAGCGGGTGTGACGTGTTCTCCACGTTGCCAATCCGGGTCACTGGTAGCGAAACCGACTGATACTCCCAACATATCCGAGAACGACTCATTTAACGCCCCTGGTTCTCGTTCATAAGCCAATCGAGATGAGAAATCCGTCACCCCATGTCCCCATTCGTGCGCCACGATATCAATTGCGCCCGCATACGATTTATATCCTCCGACAGGTGGTTTGTAGCGTACCTCTTTTGTCGAAGGCACATAGTCCGCTCCCGCGCCGCCCGGTATAGGAAACTCGACAGTAGAAATCATAAGTCGTTCACCAAGGCTGTCAAACCCGTTACGCCCCAAGGGTCGGAGTAGGTAGTCATACGTCCAACCAGCGTACACGTGTGCATCTATCCCGGAAGCCTGACCATCAGCATTCCAAACATTATCTGCGTCACTCATAAGCTCGGCGTGCCCAAGAGAACTATTCCATCGATAAGTCGGAATCAAAGCAAAGTCCTTCATGCTACCATCATGATTATGTGGATCGTTGTTCAATTGCCGAGTAGAATCTCTTAAGACAAATATGGTTCCGTTGCATTGAGCGTCAATGTGAGTTTTTGGTCCTTGTGGATCGTTTATTCCTAAGACTCCTACCCCAGTGCCGATGTAATCACCCGGGTTACAGCCAACGCTCACCACGAGTTCACACCAATTATCCCCTTCATTAGACTCTGCGATTGTGTTATAAACGTCATGTACTATTCGCAACGTATCGACTCCCGTTGCAGTGAAAACGTATGGAAAATCCAGAACGCTATCAACGTTAAGATATGCAAGCGGAGGGTCTACCCGCCAGCTTTGCACAGAATCTCCATTGATGTACAGCGTGGAAACAAAAGCTATGCTAGTCGGCGCCTCTCCGAAATTAGCTACTCCCCAGTCAATAAATGCAGTATCTCCCACAACAGGCTGGGACTGGGTATGGGTGCCGCGAACGCTTGATACTATAATTGGACCAGACCATCCCGTCCATTGGCCGCAGCGCAATTGTTTATCCCCGAGAGGGGCATCCTTTACAAGCTGAATGTTGTCCAAGAAAGCCCCTGTGTCCTGTACGCTTTCATCACTTTTGAAACCGAAAGCTATCCATAAGCCGGATTTTCCGGTAAGACTATCCATGAAGGGAACGTTATTTAAATCGACAATCTCTGACCGCCAACCGATAGAATTTCCAGTGAAAGCAAAGCCGCCAAAATCCTGCCCGTTGTCGGAAGCGAGCCATACTAAAGAATCCCAATTCTCCTCGGAACGGCACCAAAAATCGAATGTAAGATAAGCGTTATCGGCATCGCTCAAGCTGAAGGGACCGTAAAACATCCGAGAGTCCATATTGGGAGGGTAAAGATTGAATTGCGGGTCAAGCCCATCGGCTCCGCCGTTAGCACACCAAGCGCTCCAATCGCCTAATGCGGCTTTATAATTGTCGTCGTCCCAAAAATATTCCAAATTGTCCGCCGGATAAGCATCCAGCACATACCAGTTGGAACCCTCAGCGGGAAAGTCCCCTTCAAAATCCTCGGACATTATTGTTTGAAAGACAGCCGGAACGGTACTGTGAGGAGCCTCCTTGACCCTGGGGTCTTTTTCAAGATTTTGCTTTTTACCCTGTTCGCGATTCTGCCCTTTTCGATTTTGCCATTTTATTAAGGAATCTATCGGCTTACTCAAACGAAAGCGCACGGGCACAATTTTACCCCGTTGCAACGTATCACTTGCAGGTTCTTTTTGCTTTTTGAGTTGAAAAGATTGAGGTTTTTCTGGACCCGCTACAAAGGGTGTCTTTGAAGTATCACTCGGTTTGGGAAATTCTTTCGGCGGTCGGGTTATATCTGGCGGCAGAACCGACTCCTTTTTTTCTTCCGGAGGGTCTTGCGGGAGCGACTGCTGAGTCGAATCTTTCGGATGTTGTCTTGGAGCTGACAAAGTATCCTTTTGAAACCCACGCGATGGCAACTCGATTGGTTCCTGCATAGAAAGACTTGCTTTTTTCAAGATAGCACCTGAATGGGCATCTATAAAGTAGTTCCAAGCCCCAAGGCCGACTCCATAGTCTACATTTATTCCCACAACCCAAACCAAATGATATTTACCAGAAAACCTTGAGATAGAAAGAGAGACAGAAATCGGTTGGCAAGGGTTCCCTATAGCATCTAAATATTTTTTTGCCCATACGAGATAATCGGCAGGGAGGTTAATATCTCGTTTGGCTATCTCAATGGCCGCTGCGGAATCAATGGAAGGCGTAGCAGAAAGGGTGATATCAGGATAAAACTCTCCGTTGACATACTTCAAGCGGCCCGAAGGAGTAAAATGGGCATACATCACACCATTCCAGACATCCACGCCTTTATAAACCTGCTTAAACCCAACCGTCCCACCGTATTGATCTTTTGACTCCCCTTTTACCTTAAGTTCGGATTGGGGCTGTGCCATCCCGAATACTTCCTTGTTCTTTTCAAAAAACTCGTAGGCCATTCCTACGGGGTCGGATTTGGTAAGTCCAGTCGAAAGGTCACCATCAAGTACGGCCGGAATGCCCGTCGCTTTGTTGATGTGAACCGCTACATTCGGGTAAATGGCCCGAAACGTAGCTATCTTTTCGGCTCTCACCGCCCGCAGGGTATCCTGCCTCTTTTTCTCCGAATCGACAGGACCGTTTGCAGCAAGGAGCGGCAACACCATCCAGAAAAAGCAACTAAAACCTGCCAAAACCAGTATTTGTTTTCTCATATCAAACTCCTTTCAGTCTACTTTAAACCCCTTTCCCATTCCTGCTTTTGCTTAGTCACAAACGGGCGGAATTTGCGGTTGAGGGGCGTCTGAAAACAGAAAATATAAAAGGGCGACAATATCGGCGGGCGTGGAAATGGGGCCGCAGTCGCCTTCCCCGAGGAAAACGCAATTGAGCGCCGTAACAATGTCAACGGTAGTAAACTCTCCATCCCCATTCGCATCCAGACAGGGCGGCGGGGGAGGGGGCGGTGCTTCGACTGTGATAATCCCTTTCACGAAGTTTACCGGCACGTCGTAAAAACTCTCATTGACCATACTGACAAACTGAACGCGATTACCGCCGAATGATTTCAACGAATCGAGCGCAAGTGTCCCGATAGCTGACCGAATGGTGTCAAACTTTATTTCCAACAAAGCTTTTCGGACGGTATTCGGGGGCTCGAAAGTCGCCGGGTCGTTCGGGTCAACAAAACTGGAGATGACAAATGTATCCGGCGAAACATCGTTATAACCCGTTCCCTTAAAATACTTGTAGAACGGCAAAGTGGAAGTGAGCTTGGTAACGACGCTATCATAGGTTCGAGGCCGAGCCAATATCATATAGGCTCCCCCCGTAAGAGATTTTTCAATCAATCCCAGATTTACATTGGTCAACGTATCTTTGTTGGTAATCAAAACCTTGATTCGAGCCGCTGGCTTGCCCGCACCAGGGTTGACCGTTTTGGATTCGATGATAACTGAATCGCGAGGGTCGGGGGTCTGGGCGGATGCCAAGTTAATCCAGAACAGGCAGGAAAGCAAAGCCCCGATTGGGAGAGCAGGAGTCAACTTTTTCATACGTGCTCCTTTCTTAGTTGTGAGCAAGTTAACCAACCTAAGTATGACCTGTCAAGAATCATACGGCCAACGGCTTCGCTTTGGATTTTCAACTTGCCTTTCACGTATAGAAAACCTATCATCAAAAGGGAATAAAAAAAGTGGCGTTTGGACGAAAATCTTTTATCTTACCGATACGAAATTAAATTTTCGGACCAAACGTTAAAAGGAGACAAATTGGACAAAGTCAGGGTTTTATTTGCTACCAGCGAAGCCGTTCCCTACGCCAAAACCGGCGGGCTGGCGGACGTTTCGGGGACGCTCCCGCGGTTTTTGCAGGAGGCCGGGGCGGAGGTGAAAACCGTGCTCCCCTTCTACCGGCAGGTGAAGGAGACCAAAAAGAAATTCAAACCGGTGGAGGGGGGGCGGTTAATCAACTACACCCTCGGGCCGAACCACATTGAATTTTCGCTTTTGACGGACGACAAAACGCCGGAGACGATTTTTGTCAAAAACGACAAGCTCTTCGACCGGCCGGAACTGTACCGCGACCCGGCCACCGGCAAGGACTGGCATGACAACGACGACCGGTATATCACGTATGCCGTTGCCGCCCTTTTGGCCTGCAGAGAGGCGGGATTCAAGCCGGACATCATCCACGCCAACGACTGGCAGGCGGCCTTGACCCTCGCTTTTGCCCGGACGGTCTTCAAGGACGACCCGTTTTTTGCGGACGTGCATACCGTTTTTACCATCCACAACGTCGCCTATCAGGGGCACTTTCCGAAGGAAACCTTTTTTAAGCTGGGTATCAACCCGCACCTGTTTTATCCCACTTCTCCTTTCGAGTTCTGGGGAAAGGTGAACTTTATGAAAATCGGGATTTCCTACGCCGATGTCATCAACACCGTTTCCGAGCGCTATGCCGTGGAGATTCAATCCGACCCGGAATTCGGCCACGGGCTGGAGGGGGTTCTGCGGGAACGAAACGCCGATTTGTTTGGGATCGTAAACGGCATCGATTATGACGACTGGAATCCCGAAAAGGACAAACTGATACCGGTGCGCTACGGCCCGAAGACCCTGGCCAAGAAAAAGAAAAACAAGGAAGCGCTGCTCAAAAAATGCAGGCTGGCCGGAGCCGCCGACCCCCTTTTGGGGATGATTACCCGGCTGGTGGACCAGAAAGGGCTGGACCTGTTTGCCGAAATCGCCGATGATTTGCTGGCGGAAAAAGTCAAAATGGTGGTATTGGGCACCGGGGACGCCCGCTACCATGAACTTTTCCAGGAATTGGAGAAGAGATATCCGAAGAAAATCAAGGCGTTTTTGACCTTCGACAATAAATTGGCGCATTTGATTGAAGCGGGGGCGGATATCTTCTTGATGCCTTCCCGCTATGAGCCGTGCGGTTTGAACCAACTGTACAGCTTGAAATACGGCACCGTGCCGGTCGTGCGGGAAACCGGGGGATTGGCGGATACCGTGGAACCGGCGGATGAAAAAGGGGAGACCGGAACCGGGTTCGTATTCACGCACTACGACTCCGGCGAGTTTTTCAACGCCATCAAGAAAGCCCTCGCCCTCTTTGGCAACAAGGCGGCCTGGAAAAAACTGCAACTGCGGGGAATGGAAAAGGATTTTTCCTGGCATTCATCGGCCGTGAAATATCTCGATTTGTATAAACGGGCGCTGGCCAAAGAGCCGGTGGAAGCGGCCTAAGGAGCACCCATGCCGGATGACGGATTTGTCTATTTGACCCGCGAAGGGAAGGAAAAGCTGGACGCCGAGCTGAAGGAGTTGAAGACCGTCAAGCGGCCGGAGCTGGTCCGCGCCATCGCCCACGCCCGGAGTCTCGGCGATTTATCTGAAAACGCCGAATATCACGCCGCCAAGGAGGCGCAGGTGCACTTGGAGCGGCGGATTGCAGAACTGGAATACCAGCTTTCCCGGGCGCGCATCCTGGACGGCAACAACCTCCCCCATGGAGAGGCCCGGCTGCTTTCAAAAGTCCGGCTGCTCGACTTGAAAACCAAGGAAGAAGAGGAGCATACCCTCGTCACCGCGGAGGAGGCGGATTTCGACAACGGCAAGCTTTCCATAAAATCCCCCATCGGCGCGGCCTTGCTCGGGAAAAAAGAGGGGGAGGTTGTCGAGATCAAAGTGCCCGCCGGCGTTCTGCGCTATAAGATTCTTTCCGTCACCCGTTAAATGTCCAAAAAGATCTGGCTTGGACTTATCCCCACAGCCGGGCTTCTGCTCTACCAGTTTCTGCACTTTGACGTTCTGCAGGATGATGCCTTCATCTCTTTCCGTTATATTCGTAATTTTCTGGACGGCCACGGGCTGGTCTTCAACGTCGGGGAGCGGGTGGAAGGGTACACCAATTTTTTCTGGATTATGCTTTTGGCCTTTCTGGCCAAGCTGG
>DATLYY010000023.1 GCA_035574275.1 Verrucomicrobiia bacterium | reverse complement strand
GAAAAGGCAACCTCTCCCTGACCCTCTCCTAAAAGGAGAGGGGACAAGAAAGACGGAGATTAGAGATCAGAGATTAGTGATTCGTCCGCTCGTCACCTCCATTTTAAAGACGATTATTTAAGGGAAGGGAGGGGCGGAGCGTACGCTCCGCCCCTTTTGCCTTTCCTTTTTCCCCTCAACCCGCTTTTGGCGGGTTTGGGGCTTTGTGACCCTTTTGGCTGCCCTTGGGTCTTAGGGCTTTGGGTTCGCGGGATTGGGCGGCATGTGAAGGGGAGGCGCCACCTTCCCTTCAGTTCTATTGGGTTGGCTGCCTTCAAAGAGGCCGCTGCCCTTGTGCTACATTCCGGCTTAGTGCAACCTCCCCTTAATCCCCTCCTTCGTAAGGAGGGGAGAAGTAGGATGCACGGTTGGCCGTCCGCCCCAAGCCCGGAACGGGCGGCGGCTTTTGCCGACGGGCCTTTTGGGCGCGTCTTATGGTGGCAAGCCGATGGAATGGCTTGGCCTCAGGGGCCGGGTGGAACTGCCACACTCCCCCGCCCTGATGGGGGAGGGGCTTTTTGGCTTTTCGCGTCCTTTCGTCAAAGGGCGCTTGCGTGGTGTGTTTCTTGCCCCCGGCACTCGGCCGGGGGGTATCATGCTACGCCTTTGCGCCCCGGGAGGCCTCGGCGTGCACGCCGAAGACCTCTTTGGGGCTAATCCCGCGAAGCACAAATAAGGGAGGGTGGATTGGGGGTTAGCCCTTGCCACGTCCCTCTACTATAGGCCCACCCTGCGAAATTCACTCCGAAGTTGGGGTGAATCTGTAAACCACCCCCGGGAGGTTGATTTTTGGAAATGCGAAAGATAATTTGGGCGGGATGACCAATCCAAAAGGCAATTCCAGTAAGAATGCGCTTATAGCGTTTGCCCGTAAACATGAAGAGAAGAGTTTGAAGTTTCAGAAAGGAGAAATATGCCCGGTAAGCCCCTCAACGTCGTTTCGAGACATATACTCGAAATAAGATTTAAGCCGTCAACTAAAATTTTGGACTATAGAGGTGCATGGACGGAATATTTATCCCAGGAGATGGAATTGCCTCAATGGAAAATCGACCAGAACAGAATAGATCTGACTAACCTAGAGAACAATGAATTAGCGTTTTTGAGTTACAAAAATTGTGGATACGTTATTGAACACCCTAACTCGACAAATTTATTCCAAGACCGCGCTGCAAAATTTCTGCGCACTATTCAGTTAATCGAAGATTTCAAACTCCCAGCCGTTACACGGTTAGGTGTAAGGTCGGTATTTTACAAGATGTATCCTGATAGCTTTGAGGCTTTGTTTAGAAAGTTTAAACAGAAACTTATCAATACCGAAAGTGAGACAATAGCGGCTTACGGCGGCAATATCGCTGATGTAGGAGTAGCATTAAACCTTGAGAGCACTGATGGCAAGTTTAATACAAACAGTGGCCCAATGAATTCCAGTCAAGCGGCAAATTATTTTCCCAACATTGAGCTACCCTTGAACGCAGGATATTTTTTTGAAATTGATTTTTTCAAGGAAAACATTGGAAATGCGGAAACCGATGCGCTTTGTTCCTTACTCAAGTCGTTTGCCGAACAATCGTGGGGCAAAATGGAAACCCTTTCAAAAACAATTTTTGAATAACGAATGTTCAAAAAAAAGAAAAGAAAAGTTCGGCTACCCACAAGTAAAAAGTTTTCATATGCCCCGAAAGCATCTATTTTGGGAACAACCTCAAGCTCGGAAGAGCCACTTCCAGATGAAACCATTGAATTAAGACGGCCACGAAGTAATATCGTTAAAACTTCAACCGGCAATCCTACAACAGAAGCTTGGACGGAAGCAGACGAAGCCTTTGGAGAAACCGAAACAGTAGGGAGAACCCCGTTTGACTTTCTCTGGAGCAGAAAAGACGAATTAATGTCGCTGCTGAAACCAAGTGTGGTGCTTCCATTTTTGTATGTAGTTTTGATATTCTGTTTTGGGGACCTGAAACCTGAACTTAATTCTATCTTAATGCACTTGGGGGGGCTTGTTCTTGTTTATCTCATAGTTTTAATTGCCAAAATACTAAAACAAAGTTAGAATTTTTCAACCTTGAACGGAGAAAGAGTTTGGCATATCGAGATACTGTATCATTTGGTAAAAGACAAGAATTCATAGCTATTGCGGAATTGTTGAAGCGCGGATTTGATGTTTATCTTACACTGGTTGATGACCAACAAATCGACTGTGTAATTAGGCACGAAACAAAAGGAGAGCCGGTCTATTTGGACTTACAAATCAAGGCTCGCTCAGCAGAGGCAAAGTGTTGGAATGCTGGTGCATTCGCTGCGATTGAAGTTAGGAAACCTCGTAAGAATTATTTTTTTGTTTTCTATTCTGAGCAAGCTAAGTCATATTGGGTTATGCCTTCTCTCGTGCTAACTAAAGAAGGCAATCAAGGAAAGACCGGGCGTAACAAGGGCAAGTACCAAATCAATTTCACAAATTGTAATAAGAAGACAGGCAAAGTTCGACCTCGCCCCCGCTTTGAGCAATATAGAGACAATTTTGATATACTGTTGAATTATAACGCTTAATTTTTCCCCACCTAAGAATTCGAAGAAAAAAGTTTACCTAAAATCTTCCATCAGCTTTTTTAGCTTTTTCGCACCGGGTCGGTAGTAACCCCCTCCGGCGCCTTGCGCCTCGTCCCCCTTGGTAAGGGGGACGAGGCTACTGGCTGGAGGGGGTGGTTTCCGCAAATTTCTTCACCCGTTTTTTACCAATATGTTGTAGATATCTGCCCATAACCAAGTGCCCAAAATAAGGGATTTCCCCCATACATTCCCGTGTAACAATTTTTTACGCAACGCCTTAGGGTTAAAGCTTGTGCCACGAGTCAAAAGGCATAACTCTTGCATTTTAAAGGGGTTGTAAAAATGGGGCATTTGGTTATAAACCGGCCCAATGTGGCCGATAATAAAGGTAGAGGGCGATCGGGCGTGACCCAGCCATCTTCAAATGGCGACCTCTCCTTTAAAACCGTCCCGCGCAAAGGAGAGGCAAAGATGGCAAAGCGAAAGAAACCCCGCTATCGGGTTCCCGAAAAGTCCGCCTGGCACCTCTACAGCTTGCAGAACCTTAGCTCGGAGAAGTTCATAAAGGTAATAAACAAAATCCTGCGCCGGGAGTACCTGGTCATTAAATAAGGCGCACAACGGGTATAACAAGCATACCCAATCGGACTTTGAAGCAGGGGCAACTGTTTGGAGGACAAAATGATGCGGGCAAATTGGATAAAAGAGCTTGACAGGGCTTGGGGGGATTTCATATCCTACCTTCCCTTTTTTGGGAAGCGTATGGACAAGAAAATATTCGTCACTCTTCGTTTGGAGCCCTCCGGCCGCACCTTCCGGCTGGCCTTCCCCCGCCGCTGGCTTTTGGGGGTGGCGGGCATTTTCCTCTTTTTCGTCTTTTCCGACCTCCTCTTCTCGGTCAAATTCATGCGCAACTCCTTCGAGGCCAAGGTGGAAGCGAACGAATCCGGCCTCTACGCCTCCATCCCCTACGACCCGACCAAAATCGTAGCGGATTTGAAGGAGCAAATGAGCTCCGTCGCCGAGCAGGAAAAAAAGCTCCGTCAACTCCTCGGCATCGTCCGCGAACGCCCGATGATCGGCCCCGTCCCGCCCCCCAATTTCGACCCGACCCAGTTCACCAACGCCTCCACCTTTGAGGAGCGGCTGGCGGAAATCGAAAAGCAGGCCGTTTTGCAAAAGAATTTGCTGGAGCGCTTGGACAAGGAATACGCGTTGAAATTGGGCTACCTCGAATACGTCCCCCGCTCCATTCCGGTCAACGGCCGGATTTCGCGCGGCTTCGGCCTGAAAGAAGACCCCATTTCGGGCGGAATTCGCCATCATCGTGGTATGGACATCGCCGCGCCGTGGGGCACCCCCGTCCGCGCCCCGTCCGCCGGCTGGGTGATTTTCGCCGGCTGGGAAAGCGGCTTCGGAAAGCTTGTGATTTTGCGCCACAAGAAGGGTTACGAATCTTACTACGGCCATTTGTCAACCATCACCTGCAAGCGCGGACAGGCGGTCAACCCCGGCACGCTGTTGGGCAAAGTCGGCTCCACCGGTTATTCCACCGGCCCGCACCTGCATTACGAAGTGCGCCAGTGGGGCCGCCCCTTGAACCCCAAGCGCTTCGTTTTGTCCGAGCAGTAAAAACTTCCAAGCTTTGTTCAAAAAAGCGGGCTTTTCGCCCGCTTTTTTGTTTTGCCGTTTTCAAAAATGCCTGGCTAAAAGAGGGGAAATTGAGGGTTTTTTTTGAAAATCGAAAAACAAAAACGGCTGGAAAGTTGTTGCGATTTTAGGTGAAAGTGCAATTTAGTACACATCCTTGAACGCAATGGCTGGGAGCGGATTATAAAAAGCAGCGAATTATTTTTCGCTCATCGTCAAGAAGGGCTTGCAAAGGTTGAACTTGCGCCGGGGATTTTTCAAAGGGTTCCAAAGCGGCAAAAGCGGAAGGGAAAACGCAGCGAAGCTGGGGCGGATTTGAAAAAGGGAGGGGAAAAGGAGGAAATTTGCGCGGGGTTGATTTTTGAGCGTTAAAAAGCTAACATTGTTCCACAGGTATGAATCATTGGATGAGTTTAAGCATTGATTATGCGAACCAAAGAAGCTACTTGGACGATTTGTTTCAAGTGTACCCCACAATTCCAGAGGGAATCCGGGATATTGACGACCAACTCTGGAAGAATGTAGAAAAAGCATTTGAAAAACGAGACAATATTACGCTCCTTGAAAACCTTTTAAAGCTTGAGTTATTTCCTATTAAGGATTCGTATGTCGCGTATTTGAAACGCGATAGCGGAGCAATTAAGCGCAATCCTGCAACGGTTGATCGTCTTTGTGGTCGTTTGTATGAAATGGGACTCGATGAAATCTTTTCTCGCTCATCTGAACCCAAAGAGACAAATCGTCAAATTGGACCACTTTTTAAGCGTTGGCTAAAGCGTAAATCACTCGGCGTTGATCCACTGCGGCTCGAAGAGTTTTTAAAAGCAAGAAGTAATGCTGTTTTGGATGCAAGTGATGCCGAAATGATGGCTTTCGCAAGGAAATTTCTTGGTTATAAACATGATAAAGGGTTAGATTTTATTGGTAGATTCAATGGCAAATATGTCATAGGGGAGGCAAAATTTTTAACAGATTTTGGTGGGCACCAAAACGCGCAATTTAATGATGCAATTACAACGATGATGGCCGCTGGAGTAAAAGCAATTCCTGTTGCAATTCTTGACGGAGTTCTGTATATAAAGAGCAATAACAAATTGTACAAAGCTATTACGGGGAAATTAAAGGATAACAATATTATGAGTGCACTTGTATTGCGTGAATTTCTTTATCAGGTTTAAGAGCAATGCTTTTAACTTACGAAAACAAAAAAAACGAGAAAGATATCCTCGAAAACACCCCGGTATTGGAATTACAATCAATTTCCGGAAAAGGAGCTAAAAACAAGCTTATTCTTGGAGATAATCTACCTGCTCTTAAAAAATTGCTTGCTGAGTATGCTGGTAAGGTCAACTTAGTATATATCGACCCTCCTTTTGCAACAAATGGAGAATTCAGAATTGGTAGTGACCGAGCAAGCACAATAAGCAGCAGTAATGATGATTCCGTAGCATACAGTGATACATTGGTGGGAGCAGAGTTTTTAGAATTTTTACGTGAACGATTGATTTTCTTACGGGAAATGCTGTCGAAGGATGGATCCATTTATCTACATATTGACTATAAGATTGGCCACTATGTGAAACTTGTTATGGACGAAGTGTTTGGTCGGAACAATTTCCGAAACGATATAACCCGCATCAAATGCAATCCAAAGAACTTTTCTCGTAAAGCATTTGGTAATATGAAGGATTTAATCTTGTTTTATGCAAAATCAGAAAAAGCCACGTGGAATGAACCACGAGTACCATTTACCGAGGAAGATAGAGAACGACTGTTCAAGAAAGTTGATAAGGAGGGGCGACGATATACAACAATTCCATTACATGCGCCAGGTGAAACGGCAAAAGGTAACACGAGTAAAAAATGGCGCGACATGAAACCCCCAAAAGGACGACATTGGCGCACAGATCCTGCAATTCTCGAAGAATGGGACAAACAAGGGCTAATTGAGTGGTCAGCAACAGGGGTACCACGAAAAAAAATCTTTCTAGATGAAAAAGAAGGAAAGCGAATGCAAGATATTTGGGAATTCAAAGACCCCCAATATCCAAATTATCCAACTGAAAAAAACCTGGACTTACTGAAATTTATTATTGAGGCATCGTCGAATGAAGGCGATTTAGTTCTTGATTGTTTTTGTGGTTCAGGAACTACTCTCGTTGCCGCACAGGAATTGGGACGATATTGGATAGGAATCGATAAATCAGAACACGCCATAAATGTTGCAAAGAAAAGGATTGCGGAATTAGAAACAACTCTTTTTTCATCGGATTATGAATATTTAGTAGAAAATCTCCAAAGTAATGTACCAATTGCAAAATATGTACATGAATCGCGAGGTCCAGTACTCGATGCTCGAAAAGAGCAGGTTTAGCTTGTTCGAGAACTGAGAGGGCAAGTTATTTTGAACGTCGAGGAGATGCAACGGGCAGAAACTTATTTAGCCCAAATGGATAATGTAATGGCAGGTTTAATCTCAGAGCATGGCCCCTGCCCTCTTGCTACTCGGAAAGTAAGACCTTTCCACACATTAGTTACTTCAATAATTAGCCAGCAGCTTTCCTCGAAAGCGGCAGATACGATTGAAGACCGTATTGCCTCGATTGTCGCCAGGCCATTTCAACCCGATAGTTTTCTCAAGATGCCGACTAAAAAGTTACGCTCCGCCGGTCTTTCAAATGCAAAAGCAGAATATATCATACAATTAGCAGAACATGTTTCAAAGCGACGCTTATTGTTTAAAAATTTTGCTACGCTTGATGATGAAACTGTCATTGCTTCTTTAATGGAATTACGCGGAATTGGTCGATGGACAGCAGAAATGTTCCTAATCTTTGGGCTTAAAAGACCAGATGTACTTGCACTTTCTGATGCCGGATTGCAAAGAGCCGCCCGCCTTCTTTATGGGCAAGGAAAACGGAACAAGAACTTATTATCAAAAGTGGCGGAAGGATGGCGCCCCTACCGTTCTGTTGCATCTTGGTTTCTATGGAAATATCTTGATGCGACTGGATGATCAGAAGGCCTTAGATATATCCTTCTTAACCCTTCACTACACCTCCATATTTAGAGATTGGCAATAGAACTCAAAAGCCCTACAGCTTTACAATATTCTTGAACTTCAAAGGGGGGTGACCTAACCTCTATATCCCCTTCCCGACATGGGAAGGGGTGGGCGATTCGTGAATCGCCCCTACGAATGCATTTCCCATTTCGTTTTGCTTTTTTTCTTTTTGGGGTTATACTTCGGGCAGGTTTAGATGAAGCGTTCCGAGACGGGCGCGCTTTTGCGCTTAAAAAAAGCGGTTTTTGTGGTTTTGGGCCTGTTCGTGCTCGAAGTGGCAGGCGGGCTCTACACCGGCAGTTTGGCCTTGCTTTCCGACTCCGGCCATCTTTTGGCGGATTTGCTGGCTTTGCTCCTCGCGTGGTACGCCGCCTATCTGGCCACACTCGCGACGACCGAGACCAAAACCTACGGCTACCGCCGGGCAGAGGAGCTGGCGGCGATGGTCAACGCCGTTTCGCTTCTGGTCATCTGCGGGTTGATTTTGTGGGAGGCATGGGATCGGTTCCAAAATCCGCAGGCCATCAAGGCCGTTCCGCTTTTGGGCTTCGCCGCCGTCGGCCTCTTAGGCAACCTCTATATGGCCCGGCTTTTGCAAAGCCACCGGCATGAGAGTTTGAATTTAAAGGCCGCCTGGCTGCACGTTTTGGGGGATTTGCTCGGCTCGGTCGGCGTCGTTATAAGCGCCATCGTCATTCAAATCTGGGGTGCCCTCTGGTTCGACCCGGCCGTTTCGGTTTTCATTGCGCTTTTGATTCTGGCGGGGGCGGTCCGCGTCCTGCGGGAGGCGGGGAATATTCTCTTGGAAGGGGTGCCGAAAGGATTATCCGTTTCCGAAATCGAGTCCGCCATCCGCTCCGTTCCCGGCGTTTTGGATTTGCATGATTTGCACGTCTGGAATATTTCCACCAATCTGCCCGCTTTATCCGCCCACGTTGTTCTGGAAACCGAAAACACCCACGAGGCGCAGAAAGTGCTGGATTTGCTCAATAAAACGTTGGCGGAAAAGTTCAACGTCCACCACGTCACCTTCCAGTTCGAGTGCGCCTGCTGTGTGGCTGAGGGAAAGGCCTGCTCCGTTCTGACCCTGCATGAAAGTCCCTAACAGCCGGAAGATTTCTGCGTATGCTTAAAGACGACGGGCTTGAACCGAGGAAGGAGGGAGAAGAGCCGAACGGGCGATTTGCCAAAAGCGCTGGGGAGTTTGCCGAAGACCCGCAGGTTTTGGCGCTGATTGCCCGGGTGAAGCAAAAGGACGAGGCCGCCTTCAAGGAGCTGGTGGAGCGGTACAAAACGCAGGTCGCCGGTCTGGCCTTCAAGATGGTCGGGGATTATGAGGACGCCAAGGACATTTCGCAAATCGTTTTCGTAAAGACGTTTTACAACCTCAAAAGCTTCGACCCGAAAAAGAAGTTTTCCACCTGGCTTTTCCGGATCACGGTGAACGCGGCCATCGACTACTGGCGGCGCTATAAAAAGCACAGGCACGAGGATCTGGAAGAGGCGGAGGGAACCCCCATCGGCGTGGGGCTTTCGCCCGAGGCGGTGTACTTCCGCAAGGATGCGTCCGAAAGAATAAAGAAGGCCCTGGAGGTTTTGAGCCCCAAGCAGCGCTCGATTTTTGTTTTGCGGGACATGGAAGGACTGGACATCACCGAAGTCGCCACGATTATGAACATGCCCCAGGTCACCGTCCGCTGGTATCTGCACCGCGCGCGCATCAAGCTGCGCAGCGAGCTGGCCCGGCGGTTGCGGGCGGCCGGGGGGAAGAAGAAAAAGGCGTAACGAAGGAGGCGTAATGGATTGCCGCAAGGTGGTGGAGGAACTGGCCCGCCACGACCCGGCCGGAAGGCCGGAGGGGGCGGTGGAAAGGCATTTGGCCCGATGTAGCGACTGCCGCCAGACATACGAAGAGCTGCGGGCGGTGGACGCCACCGTCCGGGAGGCCCTTCTCTTCGAACATCCCCCCGATTATTGGGATGATTTCTACCAGGGGCTCAAATCCCGGCTGAAAGCCCGGGAGATATAAGTTTCAACGAATTCATCCGCATCCGCTTTTCAATTCAGTCCCTTTTGATTCCCCTTGTATAATTAATTGGATGAGAAACCTGCCCGCCTTTGCACGCAAGCGATTTGCCATACTGGCCGTTTTAGCTTTTTCCGCGGTTCCGGTTTCGGCGGAGGAAAAGAATTTCGGGAAAAAGCTGCTGGAGGGGGCGCGGGTATCGATTACCCGCGCGCCGGTATATGACAACCGCTACGTGCAGATCAAATACCCGCTGGGGGACCCCGGCTGGCAGCGGGGGGCCTGCGTGGACGTGATCATCCGCGCTTTTCGTCATGCGTCCGGCAATACCATTGACCTGCAAAAATTGGTTTTTGAGGATATCAAAAGAGCGCCGGAGGCATACGGCATTTCCGCTCTCGAT
The DNA here is from genome assembly GCA_035574275.1 of Verrucomicrobiia bacterium. Lineage (NCBI taxonomy): Bacteria > Pseudomonadati > Verrucomicrobiota > Verrucomicrobiia > Verrucomicrobiia bacterium. Next base: position 16,130 of record DATLYY010000023.1, on the reverse strand, counting down.
TCCAATATCGACCACCGGCGGACGCGCAATCTGGTCATCTTTTTCCGGCGAAATGCGGAAGTGCTGCCGATTGACTCAAAAAAAGATGCCGCCCTTCTCTACCGCCCCGGCGACATTGTAGTGTGGGACATTATGGGGAACGGCAAGCCGAACCATATCGGCATCGTCTCGGACAAAACGAACGAGGACGGCGTGCCTTTTGCCATCCACCATTTCCGGGAGTGGCGCGGTTTTACCGGCCGGCCGTCGGAGGATGATTGTCTATTTCTGTGGCCGGTGCTGCATCATTTTCGCTGGAGACGATAAAATCAATACGCAGGAGAGATCTTCCGACCTCCGTTTTCTTCACTTGCTAAATTTTTGAGGCGGCGTATTTTTCGATTCAACGCCGCCGTAGCTCAGCTGGTAGAGCAGCTGATTCGTAATCAGCAGGTCAGCGGTTCAAACCCGCTCGGCGGCTTTTGATTTACCCCAAAACTAAGTTTTCCCTAAAAAACGGGCGTTTGCGTGTGGACAATGTCGGATGCAACGACAACTTATGCAGATTTGCGCCGCTCAGAGTGTCTCTGAAATAGCCCTACTACACCAATATATAAAGCCCCCAACAATCCAGTGCCTACGCCAATACCTAAAAAAAGAATTATTACCTGGAGCCAAGTCGGTTCATTACCATTCCACGAAGCTAATACACCAAAAGCTCCAAAAACTGCTAAGCAGGCTAATCCGAAGAGGGAATAATAAAGTGACCTACTGAAAGATTCGCTGGAGGTCTGTCCAGCAATTTCTCCCAGCCAGCGGTAAATCATGGCCTCCGCGACGCCGTGCTCTTTGGCGGCCTGCGACACCGAAACCCCTTCTTCCTTGATGCACTTCAATATCTGCTCCTTCACCTCAGGAGCGATGCGATAGTGTTTTTTCATATCTCCCAATTATATCCTTTTAACCTGCTTGTCTAATATATGGGGGGAGGAGCATCCCCTCGTTCATGGTCACATTCGTGTGGAAACTCTAATTCTTCCATTGCTATTGATTATATGACTCCCAGATAAGGTCACACCCGCTCGACGGTGGACATCGGGGGGAGGTCTGACAAAAGCTTTTGTTCGAATTTCCTGACGTCATCCCGCACGGTGTGGATGACGTTTATCCAAATGGAGCGTCCCTGTCCGCCGGGGAGCGCTTCCAGTTTTGCGGTCAATGAATTCAAAAGTTCCTGAATCTCCATCAAATGGGGCATTGTTGTCGTCGGTTTGGGGATTGCCACCGCGCCGCCTCGATTTCGTTTATTTTTCATTGGGCCTCCTTTTGCCGTATACTATTTAATCGGCAGGGGAAAGGGCAATTATTAGTGGGGAGGCAATACGGAGCAGCCCGCAAGGTCAACGAGAAGAAGGGGTTAGGATGACTGCCCGCCGATTTATTGAAACAATAGCAACCATCGGACGTAATACCGGATATGCGCGGATTTTTTACGACGGCCGTAATGCTTCTTTTTCTTTCCTGTTCCGGGGGACAGAAAGCGGATTCCGATTTCGATGCATCGGTGGCCCGTCCGGCGTACACCGCCAACGGCCCAAAGGTGCTTTTTGACGAAGCGCACAACAACGTCCATAAATCAACCGACCGGTATGAACCGCTGGCTAAACTGCTCGCCAACGACGGGTATCAAGTTACTGCCGGGAAGGAGAAATTTTCTGGCGAGGCGCTGAAAGGGTATTCTGTCCTCATCATCGTCGGCGCGCTTTCGGAAGACGAGCATACCGACCATCCGGCCTTTAGCCCGGAGGAATGCAAGGCCGTTGAAAATTGGGTGCGCGAAGGGGGTTCGCTTTTGTTAATCGTTGACCATTACCCCTTCGGTTCCACGGCGCAAAGTTTGGCCGACCGTTTTGGCGTCCAGATGAGCAAGGGATATACGGAAGATTCTGCCCTGTACGACAAAGAATCCGGCGACGTCAGTCAAATCGTCTTTTCACAAATGGATGGCTCCTTGGCAGGGCATTCCATCACTTTGGGCCGCGATACTACCGAGCGGATAAACCGGGTGATGACTTTCACAGGCACTTCGCTTTTGGCGGCCGACAGCGCTGCCGCTTTTTTGAAACTTTCTGACCGGGCGCTTGATTTTGCGCCCTCCGCCAAAATTGAAAAATCGGGCGGCGACACGAAGACCATCGTAACCTACGGAAATCCCGCCTCCGCCGCCGGGCGGGCACAAGGAGTGGCCATGCAATTTGGAAAGGGGAGAGTGGTTATTCTCGGTGAAGCGGCAATGTTATCCGCTCAAATAACCAAAAACGGCAAACCGGTGGGGATGAACTATTCGGGAAATGACAACAAGCAGTTGGCGTTGAATATTATGCATTGGCTGTCGGGGGTGGTGGAGTAGGCGGATGCTCGAGATCGGTTGTGGATTCTTTTAGTTTATTCCCACCCAGAATTTCTCATTGGAGAAAGCTGCTCTAATTGTTTTTAGAAACCATTCATCTTTTGGATCAATTTGTTTTACTTGTGACCAAGAGAGACCATGCGACATAGCGTCATCTGGCGTTCCAAACACCTTTCTTTGAGAAGTATATAAATAGGCTGCATCACCATCACCATCAGGTGATAGGATGAGAAAAAATAAGGAGTCATCCAAATGGAAAAATCTTGCTCCAAAATATTCTTTCTCGAAATACCACATCTTTTCTCCAACTTTTTTCCATTTAACTTGCTCTGGGCCAAGAGTTGAAAACTCATAACATCTGGCCTTAAGCCATTCATCGCTAACGTAGGGACGTAGCTTATGGTACGACTTTGACAAGAGAATAGGGGCAATTATCCCCAACAAGAAGCCGATGAACAGCGGTACTACTATTTGCCTCTTCATAAGTGTTCCTCATTAAATGACTTCGGCCTTATTCAAACAAAATTTACTATGGCTTTTTAAAAAAGAATAGAGTTCAGCTTGACAGCGGCACGTTTAAGTGTATCTTTGCAACGTGAAAATTTTGACGGAAAATAACTGACGGGAAAACTCGACTTTTGGGCCGCGCCCCACGTCGGGGATGCGGCTTTTTTGTTTTTATGGGGGAACCTCACCCCCTAACCCCCTCTCCGATACGGAGAGGGGGAATGCGTATGATTCAAACTTTTAGAAGGGAAAATGAACTTGGCGGTTAAAACAGAAAATCTAAAGCGGGTCTTCAAGACCAAAAAGGAAGCCGAAACGGTGGCTTTGGCCGGGGTGGATATACAAATCCGCCCGGGGGAACTATTCGGCCTTTTGGGCCCGAACGGCGCGGGGAAGACCACGCTTATCAAAATTCTCTCCACCCTGCTTCTGCCCTCCTCCGGCAAGGCGTTTGTGGACGGCATCGACGTGGCCGCCCACCCGGAAGAGGTGCGCAAGCGGATCAATATGGTCTCCGGCGGGGAACATTCCGGCTACGGGATTTTGAACGTGCGGGAAAATCTGTGGATGTTTTCCCAGTTCTACGGCGTGCCGTCCAAAATCGCCTTGGAGCGGATTGACTTTATGCTGAAAAAATTCGGACTGACCGAATTTGCCCGTTCCAAAGTCGGCAAACTTTCCACCGGGATGCGGCAGAAGATGAACATCATCCGGGGGTTTGTGCCGGACCCGAAAATTCTATTCCTGGACGAGCCGACTTTGGGCTTGGACGTGCAGATTGCGCGGGAGGTGCGGGCATTCATCAAGGAATGGATGAAGGAAAAAACCGACCGGACGCTGCTTTTGACCACGCACTATATGGCGGAGGCGGACGAGCTTTGCGACCGGGTGGCGATTATCGACCGGGGACAGGTTTTGGAATGCGACACGCCGGCGGCCTTGAAGCGCAAATTGCAGCAGGACGCCATCTACCAACTGGACGTCGATTTATTGACCGACCATCTGGAGAAATTTTCGCAAATTCCGGAGGTGGTGAACTTTGCCTTTGAGCACAAGCACGCCGAGGAGAAAACGGTTTTGAAAATCATCTTGAAAGACGAAGCGGGGATTTCCAAGGTGACCAAATTGGTAGAGTCCTCCGGCTCCAAGATTCGGTCGTTGTCTAAGCGGGAGCCGTCGCTGGAAGACGTCTTCGTGGCGTTGGTTGGAAGAGGTTTGGGTGAAAACGGAGCTTAAAACCAACCTGCGGGCGATTTGGGGCAGGGCCTACGTGCGCATCGTTGGCGCGCAAAGGGAGCCGTCTTGGATTCTTTTTGAAATCATGATGCCGCTTTTGGCCGTGGCGACCTACGTTTTCGTTTACCGGGCGCTCGGCGCGCCGAAAGAGTTCACCGGGTTCGTCATCTTAGGCGGGATTATGACCGCCTACTGGCTGAACGTGCTTTGGTCGATGGCTTCGCAATTTTACTGGGAAAAGGAAACCGGGAATTTGGAATTGTATCTCATTGCGCCGATTTCCCGGATGTCGATTCTTTTGGGAATGGCGCTCGGAGGGCTTTTTATGTCCACCACCCGCGCAGCGGTGATTCTCGTCGGCGGCATCTATCTTTTCGACGTGACGATGATCCCCACTTCCTGGCCGCTTTTGGTTTTGGTGTTTCTGCTCTGCATGGTGGCGCTCTACGGACTGGGGATGCTGGCGTCCTCCGTTTTTTTGATGTTCGGGCGGGACGCCTGGCAGATTTCGACTTTATTGCAGGAGCCGATTTACGTTTTCTCGGGATTTTATTCCCCGATAAAATCGTTCGGTTTTTCCCTTGGAATGATGGCCTCACTCATCCCGTTGACTTTGGGCATCGACGCGATGCGGCAGTTGTTTTTTGAAGCCGGGCGGGCGCACGCCTTTCTGCCGATTGGGTGGGAGATTTTGATTCTAACGGTTTTGTCCGTTCTTTTCCTTTGGCTGGCGAATAAAGCACTTCTAAAAATGGAGAATTTGGGGAAAAAAGAGGGACGGCTGACCCTGCGGTGGCAGTAGGGGCACGGCGCGCCGTGCCCCTACGGGCGAACGCCGTTCGCCCCTACGAAAAACGGAGATAAAATAATATGGGACTTTGGCGCACGATAAAAACGGCCGGATGGCTGGGATGGCAGATTGAGGCGAACTGGGCCGAGCCGTTCACCTTCATCGCCTACGCCATCACAAGGCCGATTTTTTCCACGCTGATTCTGGTTTTGATGTACAAGGTCGTCGCCGGCGGACAGACCTCGACGGCGCTCTTTGCCTACATCTATTTGGGCAATGCCTTCTTTATGTACACGGCCAACGTTCTGGCTGGTGTCGGTATCGTCATCCACGAGGACCGGGAGCGGTATGAAATGCTAAAATACATCTATCTGGCCCCCATCGTCACCTATTTCTATATGCTGGGGCGCTGCATTCCAAAGCTCGCTATCACCACGCTGGCGGTTTTGGTGACGGTTGTTATGGGGATATGGATTTTCGACCTCAAATTAACTTTCGGGCACTGGCCGCTTGTGATTTTTAGTTTTCCGCTTGGCATCATCGCCACGATTGCCCTGGGGATTGCGCTTGCTTCTTTGACGCTTTTGACCGCGCGGCACGGCTTTTTTATGACCGAGGGGACGGCGGGAATTTTCTATCTCGTCTCCGGAGCGGTTTTCCCGATCGAAGTCTTGCCCAATTGGCTGGAGCCGGTGGCGCTTGCCTTCCCCATCACCTACTGGCTGGAAGGATTGCGCCGGGGGATGATGGATGCGCCGGTTTCCCAAGTTTTTGCGGGCTGGTCGGATGAGAAACTTCTTTTGATTCTGGCCTTGACGACCGCGCTTTCGGTTCTGCTTTCGGTGATTATAAACCGGGGAATCGAATACATCGCCCGGAAACAGGGGAAACTGGATCAGGTTTTTAATTATTAAATTACCTCCTGACCTTCGTCCCGCTTGGCGGGACTGCAGGTCGTCCCCTTTAAACACAGGGGGACAGGAATAACGGAAGCGGGCTTGCCAATTTAATCTTCATTGGGTAAGTTTATGTTTTGTTTTTCGGAATTGTGACCATGGAGGAGATATGCCGGAATTGCAGACGGAGATTGGCGTGAAAGTCAGCGGGGCGGTCAAGCCAAAAGAAGAAGTCAAATATACTTTTAACCCGCCCCCTTCCAGTGGAGCGGTGGAGTGGGCGGGGACGCCCATCGGGGCTTTCAACACCATCACCCGCACCAAGGGGCGGACCAAAATCCACGACAAGGTGGTGGACAAAACGCCGGGGAAGTTGGAAAAACTTTTGGCCTCGGCCAACGCCGCCATTCATCGAGCCAACCCGCAAAATCCCCTACAGCACGACGTCATTATTCACGGCATCCGGGTGCGGGCGATTACCAACTCGCAGCACCTCTTCGATTACTGGCTGGACAACTGGTACTCCGTTTCTGAATGGCAAAACCTGACTGGACAAAAGCCCCCCGCGGAGCCAAAGATTTTCGTTTACGCCTTTGGCGGCGTGGCGAATGAAGAGGAGGCGGCGTATTACAGCCGGAAGAACAACACCATCGTTTTCTTTAACACCTCCTACTACGGACAGTTGAAAAGCTGGGTTTTGGGGGCGGTCGGCCGCGTTTTGGCTGAAGAATTCGGTATTCATTCCATTCACGGGGCTTGCGTGGAGCGGAACAAAAAGGGAATTTTGTACATCGCCCCGACCGGGACGGGGAAATCGACTTCGTCTTACGGCTTGATGGGGACGCCCGGCTCCCGATTCCACTCGGATGACTGGGTGTACGTGCGCTACGCCTACCGGCTTAAAAATGGGAGTTTGTTTTGCCCGATGAGGATTACAACTTCCGGCAAGGAAGCGGCCGTCGGCTTTCAGGTCTACCGCTGGCTGGAGGAGAACCGCTCCAAAGCGGAGGCCGAAATTTCCGGGATGGATTTGAAGGGGGGGATGGTCAAAGCGAAGCTGGCCGAGTTTGATTTCTCCAAACCGGTTGAGGCCTACGCCTATACCTCGGAAAAGGTTTTTTATCTCCGCTCCAATCTGGTGGAAAGTTTTGCCGAGACCGCCTATCCGATTTTGCAGTCAAAATTGGAGAATTGTCCGGAAGTGACGCCCGCTTTTATGGAAGCGGAGAAGGGCTGCATCGCCGGCATCGTCAACCGGCTGCAGAATCTGGAAGACGGAGAGCTGAAGAAATATTTCCGCTCTATCGATCCGGAACGCTTGGCCCAACTGGTCGCTCGTTTGTACGCCTTTGACAACACCCGGGCGATGCTGGACATCAAAAAGGTTTTCGGCGAGGACCGGGTCTATACCAATCCGCTGGAACCGGTGCGGCTGGCGAACATCATGCTCTTGAAGCGGGATTTCACGTCGAAAGACGTTTTGCAGTCCCTGCCGCTTTCGCTCTTCATGGCCAAGCTTTTAATCGGCGAAACGCCGGACAAAAAACGGGAGGTGGCCTACAACGCCTACCGGGCCGTCGACGACGCGGAGGAAAAGGCCTTCATCGACCGAATCGAGCTGCAAAACGATGGAAAACTGGACGGCTCCTATTACGATTTGTACGCCGGTGTGGACGGCAAGCCGTACACACTTTATCAGGAATTCGAGCTTTTCCGGGTGATGCATCAAGCGGCCGGCTGTTACGTTTTGAATACCATTCTGCAAAACGACCCCAAGCTGAAGGATAAGCGGGAGGCGGTTTTGAAAAGCCATTCCCTCATCGCCAAAACCTTGGACACCCAGCCGAAGGAGCTGCGGCTGACTCTGGAAAATTACGACCGGTTTTTGAAGTAGTTTTCGATTGATTTCTTTTTTTCTAATTCTTCCAACCTTTGCGGTTGGCTTTTCGAGAATAGATTTTTATATTCGCTGTCCAAATGGACGTCCGGCTGGAGGCGATTTTGCGGCCCATCGGGCCGCAGTTGGAGGATTTTGAGAAGCAGCTCAAAACCTGTCTTTTGGCCCGTTCCACTTTCGTTTATCAGGTCACCGAGCATATTTTAACCCGCCGGGGGAAGCGGCTGCGGCCGGCCTTTGTTTTTCTTTCCTCCGGCCAGATGGCGGCCGACCCCGGCCGGGCGATGCTGGCGGCGTTGGCCGTCGAGCTCATCCACACCGCCACGCTTTTGCATGACGATGTCATTGACGTTTCCTCCACCCGCCGCGGCCAGCCGACGGTGAATTCCAAATGGAACAATCTGGTCTCCGTTTTGATGGGAGATTATCTTTTCTCCAAGGCGTTCCGGCTTTTGGTGCAGGCGGACAGCGTCGATTTGCTGGAGGCGTTCTCGAACGCAACGGAGCGGGTGTCCGTGGGGCAGCTGGTGGAAATCCAGCACATCAACAATTTTGACATTGGCGAAGCGGATTATTTTTCACTGATTGCGGATAAAACCGCCTCCCTTTTTGCCGTATCCTGCGAGGCGGGGGCGATCCTTGCCGGCCGTCCGGAGGGGGAACGGGAAAAAATCCGGGAATTCGGGGAGAAAGTGGGGGTGGCTTTTCAGATTTCGGACGATTTGCTGGACATCGTCGGCACGGAGGCGGTCACCGGCAAAACGGTGGGAAACGATTTGCGGGAGGGGAAGGTAACGCTCCCCTTGATTTACACCCTGAACAACGGCGGCTCCCCGCGCAAAAACGAAATCGTCTCCCTTTTGAAAAACGGGGCGGGAAACGGAGCGGCGGAAAAAGTGGCCGGAATCGTTTTGGAAACGGGCGGGGTGGAGTACGCCCAGAAAAAAGCCCTGCAGTACGGGCAGGAGGCGTTGGAGCTCCTGTCCGGGCTACCGGCCACGGCATTCAAAAAGTCATTGGAAGAAGTGGCCCGCTTTGCCGCCCTGCGGGAGCAGTAGAACATTCCGGCCGTCCGCCTGTAAAATTTAAGATGGCCATGCTTTCCTTTCTGCCGGCGGTGCGTTCGCTGGGCGTCGATTTTCCCTCCGCCGACCGCTGGGTGGTCCTTGTTTTGGCTTTGCTTTTCCTTGGTTCTCTTTTCTGGTACTACGCCCGCACGCTGCCTCCCTTAGAAAAAAGGCAGAGACGGTTTCTGCTCGGGCTGCGCCTTGCCGGATTTGTCTGTTTGTTCCTCGTTTTGGCCGAGCCGATTCTGGCCCTCTTTCTGGTCAGCAAGGAAAAACCGGTCGTGGCGGTTTTGGTGGACCGCTCCGGAAGTATGGCCAAGCAGAATCGGGAGAGGCAGGTGGAAGAGGCGGTTGGGAAGTTGACCTCACAAAAAGGGGATTGGGAATACCGGCTGTGGGATTTTGGCGACACGCTGGCGGATTTTCGTTCGCTTTCCTCCGCCCGCCCGACGGCCACGGCCATCGGCTCGGTTCTGCGCTACGTTTCGGAAACCCCGCACTTGGCGGGGGTGGTCGTCGCCAGCGATGGCGGCAGCAATTCCGGGCCGGACCCAGTCAAAACGGCGGAGAAGCTGGGGGTTCCCGTTTACACCGTCGCAGTGGGGGAGGAGGAACGGGCGCTTGATTTGGGGATTGAGAGAATCAACTACCCACCGGTGGCGTTTGAAGGCGCGCCGGTTAAAGTGGAGTTCGTAATTTCCGCGCAAGGAGTTGGAAAAGCAAAACTGCCGCTCGTCGTCTCGCGCGGGAACAAAAAAATTGCCGCGCCAATTGTCGATTTTTCCGGCGACGGAGAGCAAACCGTTGAAGTGGAGCTCGCTCCCGATTCGGTCGGCACCCTCACTTTTTCCGCCGGGCTGCCGGTTTTGGCCAAAGAGGAGCAGACCAAAAACAACCGGCGTTTTTTTTCGATGCGGGTTCTGAAAGCGAAGTTGAAGGTTCTTTTGGTTTCCGGACAGCCGAGTTGGAACTATCGCTTCCTTTTGGAGGTTTTGGAAGAAAACCAGCGGCTGGAGGTGGAAGGGCTCGTCTACGGCCCCGGCGGGCGGCCGCTTTACAATGCCGCCGGGCTTTCCGCGCGCAATCTGGACGGCTACGACGTTTTAATCTTCAGCGACTTTCGGCCGGGGCTTTTTTCGGGAGTCGAGACGCGCCTCGCGGCCGCCGTCCGGGATAGGGGAAAGGGGATATTTTTTCTTCTAAGCCCGGAGTTTTTGCGCGAAGCGCCGGGCTCCTCCTTGACGGAGCTTTTGCCTTTCGATTTTAAAAAACGCCCGCCGGTGGCTATGGGGCCGGTGGGGGATTTGAATTTGACGGCGGACGGGGAGGGGCACCCGGCCACACGGCTCGTTTCCAACCCATCGGAGTTGGGACGAATTTGGAGGAACCTGCCGCCCTTGGAGGGAGTTATCGCTTCCGCCCTGCCTTCCACAGCCGGCGCCGTTTTGGCCACCGTTCCGGCCACGGAAGAGGGGGGACTGTATCCGGCCTTGGCGGCGAAGAATTTTGGCCGCGGAAGAGTGTTGGCGGCGTCGGCCTTTTCGCTCTGGAAGTGGTATTTTTTGCCTTTGGGCACTTCCTCGGAAGACACGACTTTTGGCTGGTTTGTGAACCAGAGCGTGGGATGGCTGGCGGGTTCGGAAGAGAAGGACCGTTTCAATCTTTCCACGGACAAGCTGGTGTATCAATCGGGGGAGGAAATCAACTTTTCCGCGACTGCCTTTGACGAAGGGAGAAAACCGTTTGAAGGGCTGGACGTGAAAGTCCGGCTGAAAGGGGAAAAGGAGCTCCTTTTGTACGAAGAGGCGGCGGCGCGCTACGCAGGGCGGAAAAGAGTGATCGCACCGGGGGCCTATGAGGCGCAAGCGGAATTTTTCCAATCCCGGAAACGAGCGGGGGAGGCGAAAGCAAAATTTATCGTAGAAGAGCTTTCGCTGGAAGACCAGGCGGTCTCGTACAACCCGACCCTGCTTGCAAAGATGGCGGAGGTTTCCGGCGGGGGGTTTTACCGCCCGGAAGAGGCGGGGAACTTTTTGCAGGATTTCAGCCCCCAGCGGGAGGAGTTGTCCGAAAAGCGGGAATGGGAGCTGGCCCATCAGCCGGTTTTTCTGCTCGGGATGATTCTGTTTTTGGGGACGGAGTGGTACTTGCGCCGCCGGTGGCAGCTTTTGTAGCTTGAGGATTCTTTTTTCCCTTTTTCTGGCCCTTTCGGTCTCGGGAGCGGGATTTTTCTTCCGGGCGCTCGATCTTTCCGGTTTTTTTGCAGCCACGCTGGTCGGGGCCGCGATTTTCTGGGGGGCGGGATTTCCCGGAGCGGCGGTTCTGATTTTCTTCTTCGTTCTGGGCTCGGCCCTTTCCCGCCTGCCGCCGGAGGTTTTCGCCCCGGAGCAGAAGGCCCGGCGGGATTGGCGGCAGGTCTTGGCAAACGGGTTTTGGCCTTCACTTTTGGCCATGGGATACGGTCTTCGACACGAGGAGGTGTACTATTTGGCGTTCGTTTCCTCCATTGCCGCGGCCTGTGCGGACACGACAAGCGGGGAAGTTGGTGTTCGTGGGGGGCAAAAGACTTATTCCATTATGAATTTTCGCCCCGTTCCAACCGGTGTGTCCGGTGGCGTCAGTTTAACCGGCACGCTGGCCGGTCTGGCCGGCTCCGTCCTCGTTGCCCTCGTGGGTGTGGGGCCGAGGGGTTGGGACTTTTTTCTTTCCTGTAAGGCAATCCTTTTGATTTCGGCTGTCGGTTTTTTGGGAACGCTCTTTGATTCACTTTTGGGCGCAACTTTGCAAGCGAAATATCGCTGTACAGCTTGCCGCTCGGTAATTGAGGTTCCCATCCATTGCGGTCGGGTGGCGGAACGGACTTCCGGGTTTTCGTTTCTGGACAACGACGGGGTCAATTTTCTGGTCACCCTGTTTGCCGGTCTTATCGGCTTGCTGGCGTTTTAGATTTTCAATTTGCGTTGGGGGAAAAAGGATTTATTATACGGCATGCGCGACACCATCTACTTCGTGTCCGACCTTCATCTGGGAGCCGGAACGCCCTCCGAAGAGGAGCGGAAGAAGGAAAAATTCATCCGGTTTCTGCAGTTCGTCCGGCAGAATGGAAAGGCCTTGTACATCGTGGGGGATTTGTTCGACTTCTGGTTCGAATACAAAAACGCCATCCCCAAAACGGAGCTGGAGCTTCTGGTTGCGCTGAAGAACCTCACCTTGATGAACGTGCCGGTGGTTTATCTGGCGGGCAACCACGACTTTTGGCACCGGGATTTTTTTGCCAAATACCTCGGAGTCAAAATCGAAAAAGGGGATGTGGTTTTGAACCACGAAGGGAAAAAAATTTTTGTCACCCACGGGGACGGCAAGGCCCGCTCCGATTGGGGGTACCGCATTATCAAAGTCCTATTCCGGCATCCCGTAAACGTCTGGCTGTACCGGCTTTTGCCGGTCGATTGGGCCTTTCCCCTGGCGCGGCTGGTTTCCGGTTCTTCCCGCCGCTGGAGCGAACAGCGGGGGAAGGAACAGCTTCCGGAATACGAAGCGTTCGCCCGGCAAAAATTTGCCGAGGGATTCGACGCCGTGATTTTGGCCCACTCCCATTGGCCGGAGTTGAAGGCGGTCGAAGGGAGGACGATCTTGAACATCGGGGATTTTATGCACCATTTCACCTATGGCGTTTTAAGGGGGAGAGAGTTTCAGCTTACAAAGCTGGAATAGCGAAGAATGGGCGGCCGTTCTAAGGGGAAATTTGCAATTCTTCCGGTTTTCCTTCTCTTGCTTTCGAGAGGAGAGATTTTTGCGCAAAAAGCAGAGACCTTGAGCGTGACCGTGGATACCCTCACGGTCAAAGCACTTCCCTTCCTGATTGGAAAAGTGGACAGCGCCGATTTGCGGCTGGTGGCAAAGGCCGTCCTCGAAGGGGACAGTATCAAGCACGGCTGGCTATTGCATTTTTCTCCCATCGAGCTGCGGGCGGAGGAACAGTACGGTTTTTTTCCGAACATCCGCTTCTTCCGGTTTTTCACCCCGGATTACAAAGTTGTGCCGGGGCACGTCGCGGCCATCGACCGGGAGAAGGGGAAAGCGTATCTGATTTACCAAAGCGGAGCGGCAGACGATTTGGGGGAATTGGTTCTGGATCAGGGAATAAAATTGGATTCCGAAGCGGTCGCGCTCGAATATTTCATGGAAGTTTTGCAGATTCGGGGGTATCAGCCGGCCCTGATTCTGGACACGATTGTCGAAATCCGGCAGTTTCTGCACTATCGCGAGAAATCCGCCGGCTTAAAACTTTCCGAATTGCCCCCCCTCCGGCGGATTTACCGGAGCCTGTGGAGGGATAAAAACTTTCTTCCGTTCAGGAGAGGGAAGCTTTCCGCGGAACGGGATTCCCGCTGTGGAAAGCTGGAGACGGCTTGGGCGGGCGAGATCGCTGCCCCGTTCGCCTATTTTCAAAAGGGGCAGTTCTTCATCCAACTGTACCTCGCCCGCACGCGCAAAATATTTGACCTATACAAATTTTCCGCTTTTGTCTCTCCCGAAGGGCAGGTGAGCTACACGGTGGTAAAGCTGGAGTAAGTTTTCGTGGAAAACGGTTTTGAGGGCGAATCCCTTCACTTTGCCCTCAGAACGATTTTGCCGTTTTGGCGGCCGGATTCCATAAGCTCGTAGGCCGGTTTGGGATTGTCGAAAGGAAAAGTGTGGGAAACAAAGGGAACGATTTTCTTTCCGGCCACCCAGTCCACCATTCTTTGGAACGCCGGCAAACTTCCCATTGTAGAGCCCAAAAGCTGCAGCTGGCGGAAGAATAGATGGCGCAAATCAAGCGGCGCTTTAAAGCCGGAAGTCGCGCCGCAGGTGATGTATTTGCCGCCTTTTCGCAGCAGGCGGATGTTCATTTCAAAGTACGCCTCGCCGACGTGGTCAAAAATCAGCCCGAAGCGCTCCCGCCCGACCCAGTTTTTTAAGTCCGATTCGAGATTGGGGCCGGAGATAAAACCCTTAACGCTTCTTTTTTCCCAAATTTTCAGTTTTTCCGGTTGACGTGAAGTGGCGGCAACCCGTTTGAAGCCGAACGAAAGCAACAATTCGAGGATTGCCTGCGATACGCCGCTGCCGGCGGCGTGCACCAGCACCGGCTCGATTTTCTGCGGCTCATCCCGTTCGGGTGAAAACCCCTTTTCCGCCACCATCTGATAGGCGGTCAGAAAGGCAAGCGGCAAGGCGCCGGCCTGTTCATCCGTAAGGTGCACGGGGGTTTTGATTAGGTATTTCTCCGGCTCAACCAGCTCCTCCCGGAAAACGCCGTGGCAGTTTTCCCCCCGAATCAAAAAGTCGTCACGCAGATTTTCGGGCAGGTGTTCCCGATTGTCCGTTCCCGAATTGCCGCCGGGATAAACCAAAACCCGGTCGCCGACTTTGAATTTTTTTGAACGGCTCTCGATTACTTTTCCGCAAAAATCGGAGCCGGCAATGTGGGGAAATTGATATTTAAGATGGGGGAGGCCTTTTATCACCCACAAGTCGAGATGGTTCAGGCTTCCGGATAAAAATTTCAGCCGGACTTCCCCTTCTTGAAGTTTTTCCGGCGCGGGAAGCTCCAGCAGTTCGATGTTGGAGACCGAACCGGTTTGTGTAAAACCGACGGCTTTCATAGGGCGAAGAAATTAGGAGAAGCGCCAAGGAGTGTCAACGACGAAAAAAGCAGGGGCGCAGAGAATCGCGCCCCTGCCTACCTTCTCAATAAAAAGCGAGTTATTTCGTCACCCAGGCGCCGTTTTCCCGGAATTCAAATCTCCCCCCTGCGACCGCATCCGTATTGTAAATTATCATTCCATTCACGGGCGTCAGGGCGTTCCGCTGGGCGGTGGTCATTCGGGGAACGATGAAGGCTCCGGTGGTGGAGTTTACATCCAGCGCCCCCTGCGGGCTGGTGGTGCCAATGCCGACGTTGCCCACACTCGTGATCCGCATCCGTTCGGCGGCTGCGGTTATAAAGAACATCGCGTCGTTGGAGTTGTTGTAGGCCACTGAACCTTGATCGTCGTTGAAACCGTCGCCAAAATTCAGGCGCGACTGGCCGAAACTTCCGGAAATAATCGCCATGTGCGTCCAATTGTCCGGGTTGGTCGCCTGGGCGGCGATTTGGGTTCCAGCGATGAAAGGGGGTATTCCTTCCGACCCTACGGAACCCGCATGCACCCGAAGGGTCGGTGTGTCGATGCCGAACCCAACGCTCCCCACCGAATCGATGCGCATCCGTTCCAAATTATTGGTTCCGAAAATAAGAGGCCCGTTCTCATAGTTCCACAGAAAACCTTTGGGCGGTGTGCCAATTACGGCCAGTCCATCGAAAATGGTGGAACCGCCAGCGGTTTGGGTCAACATCAGCCGGCTGCCGAGAATGGAGTTCGTCGGGTCATGCACTTGGAGTTGGGCAGCAGGCGCTGGCGTACCTATGCCCACGTTGCCTTGTACCAAAAGGCCGTTGCCGGGAGCGACATTGGTTCCCGAATAGGATGCGCCGATGGCCGCCCCGCCTTCAACGTCCAGCCGGTTCACCGGAACAGTTGACCCGATGCCGACGTTTCCCGATGGGAGCGCGCTGATGACCTGTGACCCCGCTCCCAGCCCGTTGGCCGCATACAGCGAAAACGCATTCGCCACCCCAGCGTTGTTATTGACCCCCAAAACCCAGCTACCGAGTGCCCCTTTGGCTAAATTCGAGGAACGGAAGCCGATGCTGGCTTCAACATTGACACCGTTCCCCACCACCTCCCCCACCCCCCAGTTGCTTGTCCCCTGCACCACGAAGGGAGAACCGGGAAAGGAAGTTCCGATGCCCACGTTGCCGCCCGGCTGCAATACCATCACGTTTGAACTGTTCAGTTCGTCGTATAGGTGCAGTTTGGAGTCTCCGTTCCGCAGCCCTATCGCCCAGCGGTTGTTGGCGCCGATGCTCGGGTCTCCGTCCGCCAGAATGAAGTTGCCATAACGGGTGGCGTCCGCCCGGCCGATTACGACATCCGCATTACCGGAACTTTCCAAAAGCAGTTTGTGATTACCCCCCTTGAGATGTAAAAGCCCTAACGGATTGTCCGTTCCGATGCCAACGCTGCCGGAAACGGTCACGTCGCCTGTCAGGTTGCCACCCAAGGCGCTGTCCACCGAGTTGACCCGGTAGGCGTAGCCGACGGAAACCAGCCGCTGTCGGGGCATCTCCGGGTCGGGAGAGACCGCAATGCCGAGCCAGCGCTCCGAACTCTGGAACACGGCATCCGGAATTGGATTGGAAGAACCCAAAAGCACGGCAAAAAGGCCGCCGGAAGTAGTTACCGATTGGGTTTCCGTC